>NZ_CAAAFS010000076.1:3713-23753 GCF_900634755.1 Protofrankia symbiont of Coriaria myrtifolia | reverse complement strand
GGCCCGCAGCTCGGGTCGGCGGCCCGGCACCGTGGCCACCAGCCGTACGGCCACCACCTCGACGTCCCGGTCGGGCGCGGTGTGCCCGTAGCGGCGCAGGTGCTCGGCCTCGAAGGCCGCCCGTATCCGCGCGACGGAAAAACCACCGCCGGCGCTGTCGCCGTCGCCGTCGGCGGTGGCCACCACCGTCAGCTCGTGTGACTGGCCCACGTACCGGCAGTCCACCTGGTGTTCGATCACGAGCGCGGGGATGTCCGCGGCGAGGGTGTCCGCGTGGGCGGCCCGGGCCAGCTCGGCGAGGGCGGCGTCCAGGTCGGCCGTTGCCAGCGGGCCGTGCAGCGGACGCAGATAGTCCCGGCGGACGTCGCCGATGGCCAGCCCCAGCGCGGAGAGCACCCCGCAGGCCAGCGGCACCAGCACCCGGCGCATCCCGAGCTCCTCGGCCAGCGCGCACGCGTGCGTCCCGCCGGCGCCGCCGAAGGCGACCAGGGTCAGCTCCCGCGGGTCGAGGCCGCGTTCCACCGAGACCACCCGCAGGGCGCGGATCATCTCCGCGTCGGCGACCGCCACCACCCCGGCCGCCGTCTCCTCCACCGACAGGCCGTGAGGGCCGGACCCGAGCATCGCGCCCAGAGCGGCCAGCGCCTTGGAGGCGGCCGCCCTGGACAGGGTGACCTCGCCGCCGAGGCTCGCCCCGTCCACCAGATAGCCGAGGACCAGGTCCGCGTCGGTCACCGTCGGTTCGACACCGCCGCGGCCGTAGCAGGCCGGGCCCGGATCGGCGCCGGCCGACCGTGGCCCGGCCCGCAGCGCCCCGCCGGAGTCGACCCAGGCCACGGATCCGCCACCGGCGCTCACCGAGTGGACGTCCACCGTCGGCAACGTGACCGGTATGCCGGCGAGCACCGCCTCGGCCGTGGTCTGCACCCGACCGCCGATCACCGGGGCGACATCCGTCGACGTCCCGCCCATGTCGAAGGTCAGCAGGTCGGCCAGGCCCGAGCGGGCCGCGACATAGGCGGCGCCGACCACGCCGCCGGCCGGCCCCGACAGCACGCACGCCGCGGCGTGTTCGGCGGCGGCCGCGAGCTCCACCACTCCCCCTGAGGAGCGCATGACCAGCGGGGACGGCAGCCCCGCCGCGGCGCACCGGCGGGCGAGCGCGCCAAGGTAGGTCGACAGCGTCGGCGTCAGATAGGCGTCGGCGACGGTGGTGGCGAACCGCTCGTACTCCCGGAACCGTGGGAGCACCTCGTGGGAGGCCACCACGGTCACGCCAGGCAACGCGGCCCGCAGCGCGTCGGCGACCTGGTGTTCGTGCTCGGGATGGGCGAAGGAGAACAGCAGGCACACCGCGACGGCCGCCAGCGGCCTGACCGCCCCGTCGGCGTCGGCAACAGCCGGCGTCCCACCGGCCATGGCAACAGCCGACAGCGCGGTGAGGGCGGCGACGACGTCCCGCAGGCTGTGGGCGTCCAGCGGGACGATCACCCCGTCCGGCCCGGTGCGCTCGACCACGGTGTACCGCAGTTCGCGGGGCACCAGCGGGGGTGGGCGGTCCCGGGTGAGGTCGTAGAGCGCGGGCCGGTTCTGGCGGCCGATCTCGATGATGTCGGCGAACCCGTGCGTGGTCACCAGGGCTGTCCTCGCCCCGCGCCGCTCGAGCAGGGCGTTCGTCGCGACGGTGGTGCCATGGGCGAACCGCTCGACGACCCCGGCTGCCCCGCCCCGGCCGGGGCCGGAGCCGGCAAGAGGGCCGGCAAGACCGGCTCCGCGGACGGCGTCGAGCACCGCTTCGGACGGGTCGGCGGGCACCGATGGCACCTTCCCGAAGATCATCCGACCGTCGTCGCCGACCGCGACGAGATCGGTGAAGGTCCCACCCACGTCGACACCGAGCCACACCGCCACGTGGCGATCCTGGCATGTCGCGGCGGCCCGCTCCCAGCCGTCCGGGACGGACCGCCTACGACACCGCCCAGGATGAAGACCGACGGTAACAGCGTCAAAGACCATCAGTAATCAACAGGCAGGCCACAGTCATCAAACCAGTAGGCCACCAGTTACCCAACTCACAAACTACAGCCGCCTGGATCGCCCGTGGCTCGGATCACGGGCCACGACCTTCAGACACATCCAGGTGAAGGTGACGAGTAGCCTGATTACACGGCAGCGGAAGGGCCCGCGCCTCGGGCCCCAGCAGAAGGTGGATAGAGGGGAACGCCCCCGTGGCAGCACCGACGGTACCCGAGTCCGGCCCCGACTTCGGCCCCAACGAGTGGCTGGTATTCGAGATCTACCAGCAGTACCTCGCCGATCCAGAGAGCGTCTCGCCACAGTGGCGCGAGTTCCTCTCCGACTACCGGCCAGAGGGTGTCAACGGCCAGCCAGGCGTGGCGGGGCCCGTCCCGCCAGCCGTCGCCGACGGTGCGGTACCGGCCGCGGGCGGTGTCCCCGACGCGGTCCCAGCCGGCCAGCCGGCCACCGCGCCGACCGCCGCGACCCCGGTGACCCCCGCGGCTCCCGTGGCCAGCGCGGCTCCCGTGGCCAGCGCGCCAGCGGCAACAGCCGTACCAGCGGCAACAGCCGTACCAACGGCCGGCCAGAGCGCTCCCGCCGCGGACGGTGGCGTCCCGACGTCACCGTTGCGAGGCGCCGCCGCCCGCGTCGTCGCGAACATGGAGACGTCCCTGCATGTCCCCACGGCGACGTCGGTGCGGGCGGTGCCCGCCAAGCTGCTCGCGGACAACCGGATCGTCATCAACCGGCATCTGGCTCGTTCCCGCGGCGGCAAGGTGTCCTTCACGCACCTGATCGGCTACGCCATGGTCAGGGCGCTGCAGGCCACCCCGGTGATGAACCACTCCTACACCGAGGTCGGTGGCAAGCCCGCCCTGGTCACGCCGGAACACGTCAACCTGGGCATCGCCATCGACCTGGTCAAGGGCTCCTCGCGCCAGCTGGTCGTCGTCGCGATCAAGCAGGCCGAGACGATGGACTTCAGCCAGTTCTGGCTCACCTACGAGGACCTCATCCGGCGCGCCCGGACAAACAAGATCACGGCGGACGACTTCGCCAACGTGACGATCACGCTGACCAACCCCGGCGGCATCGGCACCGTGCACTCGGTGCCCCGCCTGATGCAGGGCCAGGGGACGATCATCGGGGTCGGCGCGATGGAGTACCCGGCCGAGTTCCAGGGCGCCTCCCAGGAGACCCTGTCGAGACTGGCCGTCTCAAAGATCATCACTCTGACCAGCACCTACGACCACCGGATCATCCAGGGTGCGCAGTCCGGCGAGTACCTGCGCCGCATCCACCAGCTGCTGCTGGGCGCGGACGACTTCTACGAGGAGGTCTTCCGCTCATTGCGCGTCCCGTACGAGCCGGTGCAGTGGGTCGCCGACATCACCTCGTCCCACGAGGGCGATCTCGACCACGGCACCCGGGTGCTGGAACTGATCCACGCCTACCGGGTCCGCGGCCACCTGATGGCCGACACCAACCCGCTCGAGTTCGCCATCCGCAGCCACCCCGACCTCGACATCATCAGCCACGGGCTGACCCTGTGGGACCTCGACCGCGAGTTCCCCGTCGACGGCTTCGCCGGCCAGCGGACGATGACCCTGCGCGACATTCTGGGCGTCCTGCGGGACTCCTACTGCCGCCGGGTCGGCATCGAGTACATGCACATCCAGGAGCCGGACGAGCGGGTCTGGATCCAGCAGCGGGTCGAACGCTCCGCCGAGCGTCCCGACCCAGCCGAGCAGCTGCACGTCCTCGAGCGGCTGGGCGCGGCCGAGGCGTTCGAGTCCTTCCTGCAGACCAAGTACGTCGGGCAGCGGCGCTTCTCCCTCGAAGGCGGGGAGTCGGCAATCCCGCTGCTGGACGAGGTCCTGCAACGGGCCTCCGAGGCCGGCATGGACGAGGTCGCCTTCGGGATGGCCCACCGTGGCCGTCTCAACGTCCTGGCGAACATCATCGGCAAGTCCTACCGGCAGATCTTCGCCGAGTTCGAGGGGTACGTCGACCCGCAGACCGCGCACGGCTCGGGTGACGTCAAGTACCACCTCGGTGCCGAGGGCGTCTACACCACTCCCGACGGCCGCGAGGTGGCGGTCTCCCTGGTGTCCAACCCCTCCCACCTGGAGGCGGTCGACCCGGTGCTCGAAGGCGTCGTCCGTGCCAAACAGGACCTGCTCAACAAGGGTCCGGAGGGCTTCACCGTCCTGCCCGTGCTCATCCACGGGGACGCCGCCTTCGCCGGCCAGGGCGTGGTCGCCGAGACGCTGAACCTCTCCCAGCTGCGCGGCTACCGCACCGGCGGCACCGTGCATCTCGTCATCAACAACCAGGTCGGGTTCACGACCTCGCCGGTGTCCAGCCGGTCGTCGGTGTACGCCACCGACGTCGCCCGGATGGTGCAGGCCCCGATCTTCCACGTCAACGGGGACGACCCCGAGGCGTGTGTGCGCGTCGCGCGGCTGGCCGTCGAGTTCCGGCAGGCGTTCCACAAGGACGTCGTGATCGACATGGTGTGCTACCGGCGGCGCGGCCACAACGAGATGGACGAGCCGTCGTTCACCCAGCCGCTGATGTACGACACCATCGCCACCAAGCGGTCGGTGCGCAAGCTCTACACGGAGGCCCTGATCGGCCGTGGCGACATCACCCCGGCCGAGGCCGAGCAGGCCATGAAGGACTACTCGGCGCAGCTGGAGAAGGCGTTCGCGGAAACCCGCGACACCACCAGCCGGCCGGCCAGCCAGCCCCGGCTGGTGACGACCCCGGCGGAGGCCGCCGCCGCGGCCGCCGTGTCCACCGCCGTGTCGCTGGACGTCGTCAAGAAGATCATCGACACCCAGACCACGCTGCCGGAGGGCTTCACCGTCCACCCGAGGCTGCGCCCGCAGCTCGAGCGCCGGGCCCAGATGGTCGCCACCGGGGCGATCGACTGGGCGTGCGCCGAGACCATCGCGTTCGGTTCGATCCTGTTGGACGGGCGGCCCATCCGCCTCGCCGGGCAGGACAGCCGGCGCGGCACCTTCGGCCAGCGGCACGCGGTCCTGGTCGACCGGCACACCGGCGAGGAGTACTCGCCGCTGAAGTCGCTGGAGGTCGAGTCGGGCGCCGGCACCTTCTACGTCCACGACTCGCTGCTGTCCGAGTTCGCCGCGATGGGCTTCGAGTACGGCTACTCGGTGGCCCGGCCGGACGCGCTCGTGCTGTGGGAGGCCCAGTTCGGTGACTTCGCCAACGGCGCCCAGTCGATCATCGACGAGTTCATCGCGGCGGGCGAGGCCAAGTGGGGGCAGCGCAGCGCGGTCGGCCTGCTGCTCCCGCACGGCTACGAGGGCCAGGGGCCGGACCACTCCTCGGCGCGCGTCGAACGCTTCCTCAGCCTGTGCGCCGAGAACAACATGCTGGTGTCGGCCCCGTCCAGCCCGGCGAGCTACTTCCACCTGCTGCGCCGGCAGGCGCTCTCGCCCGTGCGCCGCCCGCTGGTCGTCTTCACCCCCAAGTCGATGCTGCGGCTGAAGGCGGCGACGTCGACGGTCGAGGAGCTGACCGGCGGGTCGTGGCTGCCGGTCATCGACGACGCGAGCGTCGGTGACCACGCCGGCATCCGCCGGGTGCTGCTGTCCAGCGGGAAGGTCTACTACGATCTGCTGGCCACACGGGCCAAGAAGGAGATCACCGGCACCGCGCTCGTCCGGGTCGAACAGCTCTACCCGACCCCGGTCGCGGAGCTGCGCGCGGTGCTGGCGACCTACCCGAACCTCACCGAGGTGACCTGGGTGCAGGAGGAACCCGCCAACCAGGGTGCCTACCCGCACATGGCCATCCATCTGCCGGAGGCGCTGCCCGCCGGCCTGGTGCTGCGCCGGGCCTCCCGTAACGCGTCGGCCGCGCCAGCCTCCGGCTCCTCCTCGCGGCACGAGAAGGAGCAGGCGGAGCTGCTCGGACAGGCGTTCGCCGGGTAGCCTTCCCTCTCATCTCAGCGTGGCTGTCATCTCAGCGTGGGGCGGAGTATGCGGTGTATTTCACCGACCGGGGTGTCGAGGAGCTGTCGCAGCGTCGCGGTGAGGAGTCCGTAACGCTCGACTGGCTCGCCGACCAGTTGCGCACGTTCGTCGACCTGCATCCCCAGTATGAGGATGCGGTCGAGGAACTGGCCACCTACCTGGCCCGCCTCGACGACCTGGACGACTGAGCCGGACGGCCGGCGTAGCGGCAGGGGCACCCGTCCCCTGGCCAGCCGCGCCGGCCAGCCGGCCTCCCGCGGCTCCCCGAGCCGAACAGCCGAAAGAAAAAGGCAGGGGCAGACCGATTTCGATCTGCCCCTGCCTTTTTCGTGCAGTTTTCGCCTGTTTCAGGCGGTTCAAATGATCCAGACAGCTCAGACGGTGAGGACAAGCTTGCCGAAGACGTCCCCGCGGACGAGTTTCGCGAACGACGCGCGAGCGTCGGCGAGCGGACGGACGTCGTTGACGAGCGGGCGGACCCCGGTCCGATCGATGAAGGCGGCGAGTTCGGCCAGCTCGTCCCGGGTGCCCATGGTGGAGCCAACGACGGAGAGCTGGAGGAAGAACAGCCGGTTGAGCTCGGCTGGTGGGTTGGCACCGGTGGTCGTGCCCGAGCAGACGATCCGGCCGCCGGGCCGTAGCGACCGCAGGGAGTGTCCCCAGGTCGCCGCCCCCACGGTCTCGATCACCGCGTCGACCCTGACCGGCAGCCGCGCGCCGGGCTCGAACGCCTCGTCCGCACCGATCTTCAGCGCCCGCTCCCGCTTGGCGGCGTCTCTGGAGGTGACGAGAACGGTGTGGCCGGCGGCCTTCCCAAGGATGATCGCGGCCGTGGACACCCCGCCGCCGGCGCCCTGCACCAGCAGGGTTCCGCCCCCGGCGGCCGGCAGAGCGGACCGGTGGACGACCATCCGGTAGGCCGTCAGCCACGCGGTCGGCAGGCAGGCGGCCTCCTCGAACGACAGCGCGGGCGGTTTGGGCACCAGGTTGCGCCGCGGTACCGCCACCGCCTCGGCCAGGGTGCCGGGGTACAGCTCCGAGAGCAGCGTCCGCCGCGGGTCGAGGGTCTCGTCCCCGCCGCCGGCGGCCGGGTCACCGATGACCGCGTGGACGATCACCTCGTCGCCGTCCGCGCTCACCCCCGCCGCGTCGCAGCCGAGGATCATCGGCAGCCTGTCCGCGGGCAGCCCGACCCCGCGCAGACTGAAAAGATCATGATGGTTGAGCGTCGCGGCCCGGATGGACACGGTCGTCCAACCGTCGGGGACGTCGGGGGCGGGCTGCTCACCGACGTCCAGGCCCGAGAGGGGGTCGTCGGCGTTCTGGGACACAGCGGCGACAGCGAGCATCAACCAACAGTAAAGCCACGTCCGGCGTGACGCTCGTGATCACATCGACCGGGAGGAGCGGCCGGATTTTCTCCATCCACATCCATCGGAAAAACAACAAATAAACTACTAGATAACTACACACACATGAAAAACCATGTGCACTACACCGCCTGCGCCGCACGACAGGGGCGGCTGTGCTCCACTCTTCAACGTGACGACACACAGGCGGGTGCAGGAGCCCGGCTCGGGTGTGTCCCGGTGGTTCCGCCGGAGACAGCAAATACCCGTGTCGGTGGCCGATCCCGCGCCAACCGCTCACGCCGACGGCACCACGATCGTCGTTTCCGTGACGGATTTCGTCTCCTGCACCTACAAGGGATGCGGAACGCTGCGGCCGCTGGCGGAAGTGTCCGAGAACCGGCAGTGCCCCGGCTGCGGCCGGGTCTGAGCGGCCCGCTCCGACCGCGGCCAGGGTGACGGGAGGCCCCGGGTCCCGGCGGCGGCGCGGCGGACGGCCTGTCCCGGCTGTCCGAGGCCACCGCACGGACGCCTCCGCGGTACGACCCCGGCCGGGCCCCACGCGCCACCGGCCACACGCCGCCGACAGCACGTCCACCAGCGGCGCACGGTGCGTCTACCGGCGGGCCACCCCATCGGCGTGTGCCTGGCGAGCCACCGCGGCGGCAACCGCCGGCGCCACCCGGTCGTCGAAAACGCTCGGGATGATGTGTTCCTCGGTCAGCTCGTCCGCGATCACAGCGGCGAGCGCGTCCGCCGCCGCCAGCTTCATCGACTCGGTGATCCGGCTCGCACGCACGTCCAGCGCCCCGCGGAACACACCGGGGAAGGCCAGCACATTGTTGATCTGGTTCGGGTAGTCGCTGCGCCCGGTGGCGACGACCCGGGCGTGCCGGCGCGCGACCTCCGGATCGACCTCGGGGTCGGGGTTCGCCATCGCGAACACGATCGAGTCCGGCGCCATCGAAGCCACGGCCGCCTCGGGCACCGTGCCCGAGGACAGGCCGAGGAAGACGTCCGCCCCGGCCAGCGCGGCGTTGATCGAACCGGAGATCCCGGCTCGGTTGGTCGTGGCCGCGATCTCCGCCTTGACCGGGGTGAGATCGGCCCGGTCCGGGTGCAGGATCCCCCGGCTGTCACCGACCGCGATGTCCCCGATGCCGGCGGCGAGCAGGATGCGGGTCACCGCCAGGCCCGCGGCGCCCGCACCGGAGACCACCGCGCGCAGGTCGTCCAGCCGCCGGCCGGTCAGCCGCGCCGCGTTCTCCAGCGCGGCGAGCGCCACGATCGCCGTCCCGTGCTGGTCGTCATGGAAGACCGGGATGTCGAGACGGTCCTGGAGCAGCCGTTCGACGGCGAAGCAGCGCGGCGCGGAGATGTCCTCCAGGTTGATGCCGCCGAAACTGGGCGCCAGCCGGGCGACCGTCTCCACGATCTGCTCGGTGTCGGTGCAGTCCAGGCAGATCGGGATCGCGTCCACCCCGGCGAACTGTTTGAACAACGCCGCCTTGCCCTCCATGACCGGCAGTGCCGCGGCCGGGCCGATGTTGCCCAGCCCCAGCACGGCGGTGCCGTCGGTCACCACCGCGACGACGTTCGACCGCCAGGTGAAGTCGTCCGCCAGGCCCGGCTCGTCCGCGATGGCTGTGCAGACCCGCGCGACCCCGGGGGTGTAGGCAAGCGAAAGATCCTCCCGGTCGTTCAGCGGGACGGTCAGCGCAATGCCGATCTTGCCACCCCTGTGCAGGGTGAACACGGGGTCGATGTCACGGGCCAGCGACCCCGGCCCATCCGACGCGACGGCGGGCCGGGGCACGGCTGGCGGCAGATCCCCCAGCGCGTCGGGGACGGCCTGGTTGACAGAATGATCAGTTGTGGCAGTCATCACTACTCCCTCGGACGAGATGCCTCGACGGGTGGGAGGCGTGGACGGCAGGTCCGGGGATCGCCCGGGGATGCCTTCCAATATGACATGCGGGTCCCGCCGCCTCCTGCACGGACACCCCATGTCCTCGACTGAAGCATGCGCGTGCCCCGGGTGTCCCGAATAGTTTTTGCGGCCGGCCCGGCGTACCGGAACACCAATGGATCGATACCGGAACAGGCACGGACCAACGGTGACCAGCAACGATCAGCAGCGATCAGCGCTGGCCGGCGCTGGCCGGCGTGGTCCTCGTGCGCCGGCCGGGATGCCCACCTGGCAGGTGGGAGCGCATTGGCCCCCATGGGGCATCGTTACCGGGTACGGTGCGCGTTCGTGGAGGTTCACGAACTCGAGATAGCCGGCGCCTGGGTGTTCACCCCCCGCCAGCACACCGACGACCGGGGCACCTTCCTGGAGTGGTTCCGGTCCGAGACCGTGGTCGAGGCGGTCGGCCACCCGCTCCACCTCGCCCAGGCTAACCACAGCGTGAGCCGGCGCGGGACGCTGCGCGGCATCCACTACGCCGCCGTACCGCCCAGCCAGGCCAAGTACGTCACCTGCGTCCATGGCCGGGTTCTCGACTGCGTGGTCGACATCCGGCTCGGTTCGCCGACGTACGGAACGCATCAGGCGGTGCTGCTCGACGACGTGGACCGCAAGGGCCTCTACCTCGCCGAAGGACTCGGCCACTCCTTCATGGCGCTCACCGACAACGCGGCGATATCGTACATTTGTTCGACACCCTACAGCCCCGCGCGCGAGTACGGCATCGACCCGCTCGACCCCGACCTGACGCTGCCCTGGCCGCGGGACGTGGCCCCGCTGCTGTCCGAGAAGGACGCGAGGGCCCCGTCGCTGAAGGAGGCGGAGGCCGCTGGCCTGCTGCCGTCCTACAGCGCGTGCACGGCCTACTACGAGACCCTACGAATCCAGGCGGGCCACGGCCAGTAGCGTGCGATCACCCGGCCCAGCACGTCCTCGGCCGGGACCGAACCGAACGTCGCGCTGTCGGTGCCGGCCGCCACGTTGTCGGACCGCAGCCACCACGACCCGTCCGGCTCGACGAAGGCAGCCCGCTTCACCCCGAGCCCACGGCCAGGTAACCGTGCGACGACCACGTCACCCACTCGTGGCGACATTCCCCACAGCACCACGCACGCGTCCCCGTCCCGCAGCGTCGGTGTCATGGAGCGGCCGCTGACGGAGACCATCCGCACGGCAACATGTCGGCCCACCCGGGTAAGTTGCCACAAGGTGGAGCCACGCATCGACACCATCCGAGGGTTGCTGGGGCACGTCCGCGGCGTCCCGGCCTTCGACCAGGCGGCATGCGCACCCACCCGAGAGTTGCCTCAGGCGTCCAACGAGACGAGAAGGGACGGCAGCATGAGCCTCCTACGTCCGAAGACAACGGTCAGCGCCCACTGTGATCTGCCCTGTGGAGTCTACGACCCGGCCCAGGCGAAGATCGAAGCGCAGTCCGTGAAAGCGATCCAGGAGAAGTACCAGAGCAACGACGACCCGGCCTTCCGCGCTCGCGCCCTGACCATCAAGGAGGAGCGGGCGGACCTGGTCAAGCAGCACCTGTGGGTGCTGTGGACCGACTACTTCAAGCCCAACCACCTGGAGAAGTACCCCGAGCTCCACGACCTGTTCTGGCAGGCCACCAAGGCGGCCGGGGCGGCCGGCGCCAAGGGCTCGGTCGACCCGGCCGACGGGCAGAAACTGCTCGACCTCATCGAGCGGATCTCCACGATCTTCTGGGAGACCAAGGCCGCATAGGCCGCATGGCCGCGCGGGCCACCCACATCCAGGCCACACGTGTGGGCCATGTGGGCCGCGTAACCTCCGCGCAGGGATCCGGGAACCCGGGCTTCCGGTACCACGAGTTGGCATGACCGGAACAGCATGGCTGCCTGTTTCCGGCCCACTGGTGGCTCGGGGAACCGGAGCTCTGCGCGATACGGCCGGCCCGGCCGGTCACGACGATGAAGATCTACCGGACCGGAAAATCTACCAGGCTGGCCGCGGAGCATGTCACGGAGCACGCTGCCACTACTGCTGATCACAATCCCGGCTCCGGCCGGAATCCGCGGGCAGGAGCATCCCCGAACGACGACGGGACGTAGTCGGCATCACCCACACAATCCTCAGAATCGATCACCCGACCTGCGGTGGCGCCTCGGCACTGGGTACGGTGGTCTTCACGTGGCATGAACTGGGCACGGACGTCTCCAACCTTGACCGGCACGACCGCTGCCCAGGTGGGGGTCAAGAGATCAAATGGGATACGGAATCACAAGGCACACAAGGGGGTAACGCCGTGGACACAACGCCGAGGACCGAAACCGCCAGCGGTCAGGGCGGTGTCCCCGGGACAGGGGTCCCCGGTGGACGGCTGCGAGACGTCGTCCAGCTCACCCTGCCCGCCGCGAGTGCCTACCTGTCGGTCCTGCGGACCGCCACGGCATCGCTGGCGGCCCGCGCGGACTTCACCCTCGACGACATCGAGGACCTGCGGATCGCCGTCGACGAGGCATGCGCTCTGCTGCTGCTGTCGGCCGTTCCCGGCTCGGGCCTGGAATGCACCTTCGAGCTCTCCCCCGGCGTCATCGACGTCTCGGTCACGGTGCTCAGCCTGAACGGCGAGCCACCGTCCGTCGAGACGTTCGCCTGGACGGTCCTGACCGCGCTGGCCGACGAGGTGTCCTCCTCCGTGGACGCGGACTCGCGAGTCACCATCGTGCTACGCAAGCGACGCGGGATACCCGAGGAACACATCCACAGTCCCCGGGCCGCGGCGCCCGAAACACCAGCGCCCGCGGCAGCGGCCCCCGTGGCACCGTGGACCGAGAACGCCGGCGCGCCGGCCACCGGACCGGTGGGCACGCCGTGACCGCAGGGCGTACCCGACCGCTTCAGGACGCCGTGGCCACGACCAGGCAACGCTCGAAGGCCTTTCTCGACGACAGCCACGATCTTTTCCTCGCCGCGGACGAGGAGGCCACGGACGAGACGTCGCCCGGCACACCGGTGGCGGAGGCCGCCCTGGCGCCACGCTCGCCCAGGCCGGCGACGGTCGCGGCCCAGGGCCATCCCAAAAATGATCGCTCCGACTCCGACGCCGACGCCGACGCCGGTCATTCCGGCCATGACCATCCCGGTGAGACCAACGATCGGGTGCGTGCCCGGGAGCTGTTCACCCAACTGGTCGCCCTTCCCGAGGGGGACCAGCAGCGAGCCGAGATCCGCGACCAGCTCGTCCGGATGCACCTGCCGCTCGTCGAGTACCTCGCGCGCCGTTTCCGCAACCGCGGCGAGCCCCTGGACGATCTGACCCAGGTGGCGACGATCGGCCTGATCAAGTCGGTGGACCGCTTCGATCCCGAGCGTGGCGTGGAGTTCTCCACCTACGCGACGCCGACGATCGTCGGCGAGATCAAACGGCACTTCCGGGACAAGGGCTGGGCGATCCGAGTCCCGCGGCGGCTCCAGGAACTCAAGCTGTCGCTGACCAAGGCCACCTCGGAACTCTCCCAGACGCTCGGCCGCTCACCGACGGTCAGCGAGATCGCGGCTCATCTCCAGATGAGCGAGGAGGAGGTGCTGGAGGGCCTGGAGTCCGCCAACGCCTACTCGGCGGTCTCCCTGGACGCACCGGACTCCGGCGACGACGAGGCCCCGGCGGTGGCCGACACCCTGGGCGTCCAGGACGAGTCCCTCGAGGGAGTCGAGTACCGGGAGTCGCTCAAGCCGCTGCTGGAGAAGCTGCCCCCACGGGAGAAGCGCATCCTGCTGCTGCGGTTCTTCGGCAACATGACCCAGTCGCAGATCGCCACCGAGCTCGGGATCTCCCAGATGCACGTCTCGCGGCTGCTCGCCCGCACGCTGGCCCAACTGCGCCGCGGCCTGCTGGACGACACCTGACGAGCGTTCACCGCGCGGCCAGGCGGCTGCCGCTCGGCCCTCGCTCCCGGCCGAGCGGGCCGCCCCCGGCGATGGCGGCCCGCTCGTGCCAGATCGTGCCAGGTCATTCAGAGGAACCACCCGGGCCCGTGGGCTGGTGCGGGCGGTAGGCACCGGCCAGACCGATCAACACCAGCACCCCGATCGGGACCACGACCAGCGGGACACCCTCGCCATAGCGGTGGGCCTGCAGAAGGCCAACAGCAACCGGAATACACAAAATTTGAACAACAACAAGCGGAGAACGGGCCCACTGCCGGCGCGCGAGCAACGCCCACGTGAGCAGCCACAGAACAACTCCGGCGACAACCGCGAACAGGCCGCCGAGCTCGGCCCGGCCCCGGTCGTCGGTGTCCGCGCCGAAACCCCGCACCACCAGAAAGACGCCGAGGGAGACGAGTAACAGCCCCTCGGCGGCCAGCAGTACCACGGCGGCCCGCAACGCGCGTACGGCACGCCGGGCGCCATGCCGGGCATCGTCGTGTTGTCGACCGCCCGCCGGCGTCGGCACGATCCGCTCGAATCCAGCCCTGGAACCCACATGCCGACAGTACGTGTTCCCCACGGCCACGTAACCCCGGTGGGTATGCCTGACGAGCCCCCACCCGACACGCGGATGTCCGCCGGCGTCGGGATTCCGCCGGTGGCAAGAATTACGTCGTGACGCCTGGAAAGCCCTGAACGGCTAACGTAGACATCATGCGTGCGCTGCTGGTCGTTAACCCCCTCGCCACGGCTACGACCCAGCGCATCCGGGATGTCCTGGTCAGTGCCCTGGCCGCCGATCTGCACCTGGAGACCGTCGCCACCAAGGGCCGCGGCCACGCCATCGAACTCGCCGAGCGCGCCACCGACGCCGGCGTCGACCTCGTCGTCGCCTTCGGCGGCGACGGAACGGTCAACGAGATCGCCAACGGTCTCCTGCGGGCGGGGCCGGTTCCGGGCGCTCCGGCGCTGGCCGTGGTGCCCGGTGGGAGCACCAACGTCTTCGCCCGCGCGCTCGGCTACTCCGCCTCCCCGGTGGAGGCCACCGGGGAACTTCTGGAGGCACTGCGCGAAGGCCGCAGTCGCCGGATCGGCCTCGGGCACGCCACCTTCACCAGCCGGTCGGGCATCAGCCAGTCCCGCTGGTTCACGTTCTGCGCCGGCCTCGGCGTGGACGCGGCCGTGGTCGAACGGGTGGAGCGCAAGCGGGTACGCGGACGCCGCAACACCCCGGGGCTGTACCTGCGCTCGGCACTCGGGCAGTTCGTCCGTGGCGCCGGGCGCCACCGTCCGCCCATCACCATCACCACCGACGAACCGGGCCAGACCGCCGGGGCAGCCGCCGACGGTGCCGACCCGGGCACCGCGCGGCCCGGCACCGTCCAGGCCGTCGTGGTGTGCAACACGACGCCCTGGACGTATCTCGACTCCCGGCTGGTACGTGCCTGTCCGGCGGCCTCGTTCGACGCCGGCCTGGATCTTCTCGGCCTGCGCCGGCTGACGCTCGCGCGGACGGCCCACGCCGGCCTGCAGATGCTGCACAGCGCTCGAGGCCCCCACGGCAAGAACGTCCGTGCGCTGCACGACCAGCGCACGATCACGTTGACGGCCGCGCGCGAGCTGCCGTTCCAGATGGACGGCGAGTACATCGGCCCGCAGACTCAGGTGACGCTGCGATCCGAGCCGAGGGCGCTGCGCGTCATCGTCTGAGACGGACGCGAACGTCCGCTCAGGCCGCTCCCCGGCCCAGTCCTCGGACGACTTCGGCCGGGTCGTCGCAGATCACCCCGTCCACACCGGCGGCCCGCAGCCGGTCGGCGTCCCGCACCGAGGTGACCGTCCAGGTCACCAGGCCCACGCCGGCTACCCGGGCCCGTTCGGGCACGTCCGGGGAGCCAAGCACCGAGGAGATGTGGGCGTGCAGCTCCTGATGGCCGGCGGAGCGCACATAGGCGATGCCGCCGCTGACCGACATCCGCGGCATGGTGAGGAACGCGGTGGACACGCCGATCCCGGCGTCGCGCACCGCCTCGATCGCGAACCAGTCGAACGAGGAGACGGTCACGGCCCCGGGCGCGTCGCCGGAGGTCCGGGTGAGCCCACGGGAGCGCAGGAGTTCGACCAGGGCCCGGGCGGTCCGTTCCCGGGGGGCGTCGAAGTCGGGCTGGCCCGGCTGATTCTTGATCTCGAGGACGAGGCGGCCACGGCCGTCCCAGGCGTCGAGGATCTCGGTCAGGGTGGGCACACCCAGACCGGTGAGCTCGCGGGTCGTCCGGCGTATCACGGCCCGGCCGGTCAGCCGCCCCGGCAGCCGAGGATCATGGACGCAGACCAGATCCCCGTCGGCGCTGCGCCGTACGTCCACTTCGATACCATCAGCGCCGGCGCTCAACGCGGCGTCCACCGCCTCAGCTGTGTTCTCCGGACCGGGAACCCGGCTACCGCGGTGACCAAGAACCTGCATGCGCCAACGATGCCATCACGGCCACGCCCCGGGTAACGCCAGGGCCGCCGAGGCCAGCTGCGTCGAAACGCCAAAAGCGGCGTGATCACGGCTTGGTACGCCCACGGGCCGGAAGCCGGCCAGAGATCCGGGAGGCCCGGACTCGGGAACCGAGCGAGAAACCCAGGACGACAACCTCGAATGCCAATTCGGCATGTTGTCCGCCTCTGCCGGGTGTGCGTGTTCACTGAGTTGGCGGTACTAGGACGGCCTGTGTGTCGCTGTCGTCTGATCCGCCGCAAAGAGTGGTCCACCTGTGTCTCTAACGGACGAAGCCAGGTGGTCAGGGGTCGGTAAGGGGCGGGAAGCCACTTGCAGGTCCTTGCGCCCATGCCAGTTGCGGTGGGAGGGTGGCGAATGTCCGAGGTGGATGGACCCATACACCTCGGGTTCACACGCGACGGTGCATCCGGTTGAAAGATCGAGAAGCCGCGCGGACCCGGCAGCCGTTTGGCCGCCGGAAAGTGCGACACAACCGTGGCGGCTCGTAAAGCGTCTCACGTGCAGTGTGGCCCGAGACGAGAGAGGGAGTTGTACGCATGGACTGGCGCCACAGAGCGCTCTGTCGCGACGAGGATCCCGAGCTCTTCTTCCCGATCGGTACTACCGGTCCGGCTGAACGCCAGGTCGAAGAAGCAAAGGCCGTCTGCCGGCGGTGTGCTGTGACAAGTGATTGCTTGAGCTGGGCTCTTGACACCGGGCAGGACTCCGGGGTCTGGGGCGGTTTGAGCGAGGATGAACGCCGAGCGCTCAAACGCCCAGCGCGCACCCGCGTTCGCACCGCCTGAGCAGTATCCACCAGCACCACACCAGCTCGAGCCGTACGACGACTTCCCAGATGGCCATGCCGTGAGGTATCGGTCACCGGGGTGCTGTCGTGCGCCTTGGAGCTGCTCCTGTCCGTGTCCGCATCGTTTGCCAGCGAAGCCGACGGAACTCGCTGTACCGGTGTTGAGACGGCAGAAAACGACAGGCCAGGACGGGGTGGGACGGTGCCAGGCACGGTGGTGCTGTACCCACCTCGACGGTCTTCATAACACCGATCTTGGAAAAATTTTTCAGTCCCGCAACGGGATGGAGAGCAGGGCCTCGGTGCCACGCTCCGCTCCCGCCTGAAGACGGATTGCTCCCTGCATCTCACCGAGGACGAGCTGGCGCACGATCTGCAGACCGAGCCGGGGAGAGTGCTCCAGCTGGAAGTCCTCAGGCAACCCGGCGCCGTTGTCGGCGACCACCACGTCCAGCCGGTCGGGATACCGCCGGACCCGCAGCTCGATCGAACCAGCGGAACCGTCGAACGCATGTTCGACAGCATTCTGCAGAAGCTCGGAGAGCACAAGTGCCAGCGGCGTGGCAAGCTCACCGGGCAGCTGGCCGAACGATCCCCTGCGGGTCGTGCTCGCCCGGGTCCCGGTCGAAGCCAGATCCACTGTCACCGACGTGATCTGGTCAGCGATCTCGTCGAAGGGCACCGACTCGCCGAGGCTCTGCGAAAGGGTCTCGTGCACGACGGCGATCGAGGTCACCCGCCGCACCGACTCCCGCAACGCCAGGCGTGCCTCGTCCACCTTGGTACGACGCATCTGCAGGCGCAGCAGGGCCGCGACCGTCTGCAGGTTGTTCTTCACCCGATGGTGGATCTCGCGGATGGTCGCGTCCTTGCTCAGCAGCTGCGCCTCCCGGCGCCGCAGATCCGAGACATCGCGGACGAGGACCAGCACCTCACGGGTGGCGCCGGGAAACAGCGGGATCGCGCGCAGCAGCACCACCGTGCTCCCGACCGCGAGCTCCACCTCGACCGGCCTGCGACGCCCGATCGCGTGCCACACGGCCGGCGTGGTCGCGGGCAGGTTCAGCGTCCGGTGCACCGAGCGCAGGTCCTCACCGGTGACGTTGCCGGTGTAACCGAGGCGGCGGTACGCCGACAGCGCGTTCGGACTGGCGAAAATGACCTTCCCCGAGCCGTCCAGACGCAGCATCCCGTCACCGACGCGCGGCGCCTCGGGCAACTCGTCGTTGCCGCCCCGGAACGGGAACGCCCCCTCGGCGATCATCAGTGCCAGGTTGTTCGCGCACTGCAGGTACGCCGACTCCAGCGCGCTCGGCGTCCGGGTGGTGGCCAGGTTGGTGTCCCGCGCCAGCACGGCGATGACCCGGTCGGAGTGCAGGACCGGAATCGCCTCGGTGCGCACCGGCACCCCGCCGTCCCATTCCGGCTCACCCTCACGGGCGATCCGGCGCTCTCGCCACGAGTTCTGCACCACCCACCTGTTGATCACAACGCTGCCGACCTCGTCGTTGTGGTACGCCGTCGGCCCGGTGGTCGGCCGCACCTGCGCGACCACCAGGAACTCGGCCCCCGGGCCGGCTCCGCCGCGGGCCGCCGTGGCCCGGCTGGGCACGAGCAGCAGCAGGTCCGCGAAGGACAGGTCGGCCAACAGCGCCCAGTCGGCCACCAGGGCGTGCAGGTGGTCGATGTCGTCCGCACCAAGATCGGTGCTCTCGCGTAGAAGGTCCTCCAGCGTTCCCACGCAGGCAGATTGCCAGACGCGGCGCCGGCTCGGAGCACGTGTGCCCGATCAGCTTTCCCGGATCCCGGCGCCGCCACGATCCGGCCACTCTCCCGACAACGCGAAAATCATGATCGAATCACCTCTGACGCCAGCGGCTTTGTGTTTCCGGCAGCGCGACAAACCACGATCGCGCTGCCTTCGAGCGAGCCAGCTGAGCGTCTCCGGCAGCGCGACAAACCACGATCGCGCTGCCTTCGACGGACCGACTTCCGTGTCTCCGGCAACACGAAAACCATGATCGCGTCGCCTTTGACCTAGGCTTCCTGGTGTGCATCCGCATACCACCAAGGCGGTCGCCGATCCGCTTGGCTGGCTGGACAGCCATGCCCGGCGCCGGGAAGAGGCCGGGCTGCGCCGGGTCGTGCGCCCACGTACGCCCGACTCAGGGGCGCCGGGCGACCCGGCACGCGGGGATCCCACCCGCCTGCTGGACCTGGCCGGCAACGACTACCTGGGCCTGTCCCGCCACCCCGAGGTGATCGAGGGCGGGGTGCGGGCACTGCGCACCTGGGGCGCGGGCTCCACCGGGAGCCGGCTGGTCACCGGGACGACCACCCTGCACGGCGACCTTGAAGACGCCCTCGCCGAGCACACCGGCTTCGCCGCAGCGCTGGTCTTCGCCTCCGGGTATGCGGCCAACCTGGGTGTGCTCACCTCGCTCACCGGGCCCGACGACCTCATCGTCTCGGACGAGCGCAACCACGCGTCGCTGGTGGACGCCTGCCGACTGTCCCGGGCACAAGTGATCATCGTCCCGCACGCCGACGTCGAAGCGGTCGACGCGGCGCTGGCCGAACGGTCGTGGCAACACGCGGTCGTGGTCACCGACTCGGTGTTCTCCGCCGACGGCGATCTGGCCCCGCTGGCCGCGCTGCACACGGTCGTCCGCTCCCACGGCGCGCTGCTGGTCGTGGACGAGGCCCACAGCCTCGGCGTCGTCGGCCCCGGCGGGCGAGGCGCGCTCGCGGACGCCGGGCTCGCCAGCGAGCCGGACGTGATCGCCACCGTCACCCTGTCCAAGGCGCTGGGCAGCCAGGGCGGTGCCGTGCTGGGCCCGCCAGCCGTACGCGCGCACCTCATCGACACCGCCCGCACGTTCATCTTCGACACCGGGCTGGCGCCGGCCTGCGCCGGCGCGGCGCTCGCCGCGCTCGGAATCCTCACCACCACCCCGGAGCTCGCGGACGGCGTCCGACGGCACGCCCGCCACCTGGCCGACCTGACCGGCGCGCCCCGACCGGCCGGCGCGGTCGTCTCGGTCGTCCTCGGTGAGCCGGAACGCGCGGTGCGGGCGACGGAGATCTGCCGTGCGCACGGGGTGGCCGTCGGCTGCTTCCGCCCTCCGACCGTGCCCCCGGGCACGAGCCGGCTGCGGGTCGCGGCCCGCGCCAACCTCACCGCCACCGACCTGGCCCGGGCCGCCGACGCCTTCGCCGCGGCCATCGGCACACCCGGCTGTCCCGGATGACGGTCCTCGTGGTGACGGGGACCGGGACGGGGGTCGGGAAGACGGTCGTCACCGCGGCGGTGGCCACCCTCGCCCGGGATCGGGGCGTCGACGTCGCCGTGGTGAAGGCCGCCCAGACCGGCGCCGAGCCCGGTGAGCCCGGCGACCTCGACCATGTGCGCGCCCTGTCCGGGGTCGAGGAGCTGTACGAGTACGCCCGGTTCCCGGCGGCGCTGTCGCCGGCTGCCGCGGCCCGCCTGCACCGGC
>NZ_CAAAFS010000076.1:0-3436 GCF_900634755.1 Protofrankia symbiont of Coriaria myrtifolia | reverse complement strand
TCGTCCTGGTGGAGGGCGCCGGCGGGCTGCTGGTCCGCTACGACGACGAGGGCAGCACCGTTGCCGACCTCGCCCGTACGCTGGCCGCGCCGGTGCTGCTGGTCAGCGAGGCCGGGCTCGGCGCGCTCAACACCACCGCGCTGACCCTGGAGGCGCTGGCCAACCGTGGGCTGGAACTCGCCGGGCTCGTCATCGGCTCCTGGCCGGCCAACCCCGACCTCGCCTGTCGCTCGAACATCGTGGACATGGAGATACTCGCCGCGCGTCCACTCGCCGGAGCGGTGCCAGCGGGAGCGGGGCACACCGACGCCGCGGCGTTTCGCGCCACCGCCCGGGCCTGCCTGGCGCCCGCTCTCGGCGGCACCTTCAACGCCCACGACTTCCGAGAGAGTCACAGACCGTGACTCATCTCGGTCCGTCAGCCATCCCGGGGACCTCGCGGACCTGGGCCACCCGGATCCTCGGACGAATCGACGGTCCGTAACCTATCTACCACAGGGAGACCGCTTTGCCGCCGTCAGTAGTCACCGTGCCCGTGCCCTCGCCGACGCAACCGCCGACACCGGCCCGGCCGGCGGCTGACCAGCCAGCAGTCGACCAGCCGACAGCCGTCGGGCGACCCGGCGGGAACGCGCCGGTCACCGACATTCTCCAGGTCGCCCGTGAGCAGGTGCTGGAGCGTGGCCAGGGACTCTCCACCGAACAGATTCTTCAGGTGCTACAGCTCGACGACGACCGGATCGGCGAGGCACTGGCGCTGGCGCACGAGGTGCGGATGCGCTGGTGCGGCCCGGAGGTCGAGGTCGAGGGGATCGTCAGCCTCAAGACCGGCGGTTGCCCGGAGGACTGCCACTTCTGCTCCCAGTCCGGCAAGTTCGACTCACCGGTGCGCTCGGTCTGGCTGGACGTCCCGTCGCTGGTCGAGGCCGCGAAGGCGACCAGGGAGACCGGCGCGACCGAGTTCTGCATCGTCGCCGCCGTCCGGGGACCGGACAAGCGTCTGATGAGCCAGGTTCGGGCGGGGGTCGAGGCGATCCGCGCCGCCGTCGACATCAACATCGCCTGCTCGCTCGGGATGCTCACCCAGGAACAGGTGGACGAGCTCGCCGCGCTGGGCGTCCACCGCTACAACCACAACCTGGAGACGGCACGCTCGCACTTCCCCCAGGTCGTGACCACGCACAGCTGGCAGGAGCGGTGGGACACCTGCGAGATGGTGCGGGCCGCCGGCATGGAGCTGTGCTGCGGCGCCATCATCGGGGTCGGTGAGACGCTGGAGCAGCGGGCCGAACTCGCCGGCCAGCTCGCCGCGCTGGAACCCGACGAGGTCCCGCTGAACTTCCTCAACCCGCGGCCGGGCACACCGTTCGCCGATCTTTCGGTGGTCGGCCCGAAGGAGGCGTTGCGCACCATCGCCGCGTTTCGGCTCGCGCTGCCGCGCACCATCCTGCGCTACGCCGGCGGACGCGAGATCACTCTTGGCGATCTCGCTGTCGACGGGATGCTCGGCGGCATCAACGCGGTCATCGTCGGCAACTACCTCACCACGCTGGGACGGCCCGCCGAGGCAGATCTTGAAATGCTCGCCGACCTGAAGATGCCCATCAAGTCCATGCAGTCCACGTTCTGATCACAGGCTGTCCCGGTCGTTGCGGGCTGGGCCGCAACGACCGGGACGACCGAGGCGCAGGGCGCGCCGGTGGAGCCGCGACCGGCCGCGCGGTGGTGGGTGGCGGGCCGGCGGGTCCGGGTAGAACGGCCGAGGGTAGAACATCGGCTGGGCCGCTCGATGTTCTACCCTCGGAAGCATGACTACCGAGGGTCAGAGGCGTCACGATCACTCTTCTGCCGCGCCCGGGGCGCCGACAGACCGCCGGCAGCCTGATCATGCTTCTGTCGCCCTCGGGGCCCCTCCCGGACCGGCACAGCCGATCCGGGAGGTCCGGCGCAGCCCACTCCCCGGGTCGCCCGGTGCGGCGGAGACGACCTTCTGCGACCGGTGCGGGCGGCCGCTGGCCGACAGCGGGCACGACACCTGCGTCCAGGCCCGGTTGCTGGAACCGCCACGGTTCTGCCAGACCTGCCGGCGGCGGATGATCGTCCAGGTCACCCCGACCGGCTGGACGGCCAGCTGCGTCGAACACGGCACGATCGCGGGCTGACCCCCAGCCCACTCGTCTCCGGGCCCGCTCGTCACAGGCCTGACGGTCAGGCCGCCGGAAGCTGGTCGAGGAGTGCGATCAGATCGCCTTCCTGAACGACGTCCCCTTCCCGCACGGCGATCTGGGCGACCAGGCCGCCGTCCTCGCTGAGTACCGGGATCTCCATCTTCATGGAGTCGAGAATCACCAGCGTGCCACCGGCCGACACGGTGTCCCCGACACCGACCACGACCTTCCACACGTTGGCCACCATCTCAGCCCGAACTTCCTCGGCCACGGCTCCCCTTCCCTGTTCCGAGCGTTCCCGCTCCGGCGCGGACATGTGCACAGCGTGAGCGTAGTGTGCGTCGACGCCCGACCGCTGCGCGCCACGTCGACAAAGAAAGTCCCTGTTCGACCACCGATCCACCCAATTTCTTGACACGGTGGTAACAACTCCCGCCCCAGGCTCCCTCCGAGCCCACCAACGATCTTCGCTGGACGGACGGGAAACCGGCGCGGGCGGCCAGGCCGCACAGCCGGGGACGCGGCAGCGGAGAACCCGCGACGGCGACCCGGACATGCCGGAATGCCACGCCTGCGATCGAAGACCCCGCGGACAACGCACACTACGAGTGTGTTCGTTCTCCTTGTGCTTGCCCTGGTGGGCGGTGTCACCGTGGGACTGATCCGCGGTGGCACGCTGGACGCTCTGGTTCGTGTCTATGTGTCACGCCCGTGGATGTTCGTGGCCACGATTGCGGCCCTGAGCGTGAGCCGGTTCATCCCCGGCCTGTACGCGGCCGCGTGGGTACTGGCCACGGTGGCGGTCGCGCTGTTCGCCGCGGCGAACTCCCGGCTGCCCGGCGTCGGCCTGCTGTGGGCCGGGATCGCGCTGAACACCGTCGTGATCCTCGCCAACGGCGGTCAGATGCCGGTGTCACTGTGGGCGGCCGAACGGGCCGGCGTGTCCGCCAGCGAGATATACGCCTCCGCCCAGCACACACCGGGCGATGACAACACCGTCCTGCGCCCGGCCACCGACGTGATCCCGCTGGCGTTCCCCGGCGCGGGGGCCGTCATCAGCATCGGCGACGTCCTGGCCGCCGCCGGCGTCGGCATGTTCGGCGCGGTCGCGCCGGTACGGGCCCGCCGAACCCTGGAGTCCCGCCTTACCCCCAAATAGCGGCTTTGCCGCTATTTGGGGACCCCTGGCGGAGTGGCTGGTCGTCGCGTGGGCTTATCGATCATCTGATGATGATCGATAAGGAAAAGGAGTGGGGCGTCCAGGGGGC
>NZ_CAAAFS010000075.1:0-19267 GCF_900634755.1 Protofrankia symbiont of Coriaria myrtifolia | reverse complement strand
GGGTGGGGGTGGCGGTCTGGCAGGATGGCCCGAGCGGAAAGGAGGTTCCCGACGTGGCGAAGAAGAAGCGCAAGCGGCGCGCACGCGCCAAGAGCAAGGCCAACCACGGCAAGCGCCCGAACACCTGATCCCCGCGAGCACCTGACGTTCCTCGGATGACGCTCTTCGGGCCACGGGCGAGTTCAGACGCGGGCAGTCACGGATCTGTCGCACTGCTCGCGTCCCGCGTGCGGCCGCGAAGCCACCTGCCGGGAGCGGCAACGGCCCGGTGGCGACCCACCGGGCCACAGCCCAGTCCAGCGGGCCACAACCAACCGGCCAGAACCAACCGGCCGGCCAGCAACACCGGCCGGGACACAGCGTCCGCCGGCCTGTGACGAGCGGCGAACCCGCCGCCCAACGGCGGGGAGGCTGCGGGGACAGCCGGGAAGAGGCGCTGGTCAGCCGGTGGCGGTACCGATCCGTAGCCACTGCACGGTCTGCCGCAGCCCGTCGTCCAGATCGACCTGGGGCCGCCAGCCGACCAGCCGGGCCGCCCTGCCGATGTCGAGCGCGATCCGTTGCAGCTCACCCGGCCGGGGCGGGGCGAACTCGGGGGCGTCCGCCACGCCGACGATCTCCGCGATCGCGCTGTGCAGATCCCGGACGGTTGTCTGCGTGCTGGTACCGATGTTGAGGCGTTCACCGTTGGCGGCATCCGACGGGACGGACCGGGCGAAGGCGTCCGCGACATCGCCGACGAAGACGTAGTCACGGGTGGTCGTGCCGTCACCGAAGATCCTCGTCGGACGACCCTCGAGCATCGCCGTTCCGAAGATCGCCACCACTCCGGCCTCGCCGTGCGGATCCTGACGGGGGCCGTAGACGTTCCCCAGCGCCAGCGCCGTCGTGGCCAGCCCGTACGTGGACCGGTACACGGACAGGTAGAGCTCGCCGGCTGCCTTGCCCGCGGCGTACTGCGACTCGGGGGCCACCGGCACGGTCTCGTCCACCGGCAGGTGCTGTGGCGTCCCGTAGATCGAGCCGCCGGAGGAGGTGTGGACGAACTTCCCGACGCCGGCCAGCCGGCTCGCCTCCAGCACGTTGATCGTCCCGAGCACGTTCAGCCGGGCGTCGAGCAGCGGGTCGCTGACGCTCACTCGCACGTCGATCTGGGCCGCCAGATGCAGGACGACGTCGGGACGGATCCGCTCGACGACGCCGATCAGCTCGGCGGACGTGATATCCACCTTCTCGAAGGAAAACCGGTGGTCACGCAGGGCAGGGCCGAGGTTCTCAAGCCGACCGGTGGACAGGTCGTCGACCCCGACGACATCATGGCCGTCGGCGAGCATACGGTCAGTGACCGTGGAACCGATAAAACCGGCCGCGCCGGTGACGAGGATACGCACGGCACAAGAGCCTAACCGCCAGTCGGACGGTCGGCTGTCATGGCCAACCCCCTTGTTCGGCCTTATTCGGCGCGGAACTCCGCGGTGTCGGCGTCGATGCGGGCGGCCCGCAGCCGTTCCAGGACGCTCTCCCGGAGCGACTCGGGAGCGCGCTCCCCGCCGCATCTGCGGGCCACCAGCAGCTTCACCTCGTGTTCCACCCCGAACTCCCGAAGGCACGGAGAGCATTCGTCCAGGTGGGAACGAACCAGATGTTTGTGATCGAAGTCGATCTCACCGTCGAGATAGAGGTAGACCGCTTCCAGAACCTTCCGACAGTCGACCGCGGGCGGGTCCCCACAGCTCACGATCCACCACCGTCGGTCTCGGAGCTGCCGGCCCGGACCAGGCCGCGTTCCCGGGCGTAGTGCTCAAGAGCGGTACGCAGCCCGCGACGGCCACGATGCAGGCGTGACATCACAGTACCGATCGGGGTACCCATGATCTCCGCGATCTCCTTGTAGGCGAACCCCTCGACATCCGCAAGATACACCGCAATACGGAAATCCTCGGGCAACGCCTGGAGCGCCTCCTTGACATCGCTGTCCGGCAGATGCTCCAACGCCTCGGTCTCAGCGCTCTTCAGACCGCTGGACGTGTGCGACTCGGCGTCGGCGAGCTGCCAGTCCTCGACCTGCTCGGTCGGGCTCTGCAACGGCTGGCGCTGACGCTTGCGGTAGGTGTTGATGAACGTGTTCGTCAGGATACGGTAGAGCCACGCCTTGAGATTTGTGCCTTCCTGGAACTGGTGGAAGGCGGCGAACGCCTTGACGAAGGTTTCCTGCACCAGGTCTTCGGCGTCGGCCGGATTACGCGTCATCCGCAGCGCCGCCGCATAAAGTTGATCAAGAAAAGGCAGGGCATCTCGCTCGAAGCGGCTGCTGCGCTCCTCGACGGTCTCGTCGACCAGGACCACTCCCTCGTTCCTTGGGTCGTCCGCGGGATACCGGCTCACGGACGTGCCGGCGGCCCCTGGAACGGACGATACCCTGGCAGGTGCGTACGCGCGTGTGGAAAAACCACCGGTACCGGCCGACTCCGGGACGCTTGGCCACCGGGCGGAAGGGTCGATCGGCCCATCATGCGGCCGGGGCGCCGGAGCGGGCGTCGACGCGGTGGCGCGGGCACAGATTACCAGCGACCCAGGGGCCGCGGCTCCGGCCGACACAGCCGCGGACGATACAGCCGCGGCCGACGCAACAGGCATACCGTCGCGAACGTCGTCGCGTCGCCACCGGCCCGCCAGCCCGGTTGCGAACTGGGCAGTCATCGAACCTCCGAACGGATGTCCCCGCCGACCGGAAGCAAAACGATCATGACGGCCTGCGGATCATGAAACGATCAGCTCGGCCCACCGCTCTCCTGCGTCGCGGACGGCTCCAAGAATCCCTGCAGGTGGCGTAACTGCCCGACCAGCCGTCGGATTCCCGGCGATGACCCGGGGCCCCGACCTCGGCGGACGAATGACAGAGGTATCATCACGCCTCCATAAACACGCTGAAAGAGCAACATGAAAACATGAAAAAGTCAATAAAATGTTATTTATCAACACTAATCACTACTAATCGCCATGGGGCAAGGCGAGGAGCGCGGGGCGGAGGGCGGGGCGCACCGTGCCTCGGCGGCTGCCGGGTACTCACGGCCCGGTGGAAGCCAACCGGGCAATGATCCACTCTGTCGCGACGGTCGCCGCCTCGTCGACGACCTCGGCTTCGTCGCGGCCGTCCTTGCGGCGCGTCCGCATGGCGTGGTCGGCGCCAGCCAGGACGTGCACCTCGATGTGCCGGGCCGGGTTCGGATCGGGCATGCCGAACGTGTCCCGGTCCCCCTGGAGCACAAGCACGGGGACACCGGCGGCAAGCAGCTCGGGCAGGCGTGACGGCCGGCTCCCCAGCGGCTCCCGTCCGCCGTCATGGCCGGCATCCTCGCCGAGGTCTTTTTTGGCCGGGGCCTTGGGCCTACCAGGCGAATCCTGCCCAAAGCCCCGGCTATGATCTTTTTTAGCCGGGGCGGCGGGCTTTCCCGGTGGACACAGCGGGAAGCCGAAGGCCACCACCGCGGCGGCTCCGGTCGTGCGGGCGCACCGGCAGGCCACCCTCGATCCCATGGAACGGCCGACGAGGACGACGGGCCGCGGCCGCCCCAGGGCGTCCATGACCGCGTGCAGCACCGCGTCCAGCCGGGCCGGACGATCCGGCGCGCGGCGGCCGGCGACACGGTAGGGCATCTCGAGGCGGGCCACGCCGACCCCACGCCCCGGCAGCCGTCCTGCCAGCACGGCCAGCACACCGGCATCCGTCCCGCTGGCGGCACCGTGCAACAGGACAACAGTTCCTACCGGTGCCCTGGTCGCGGGAACCAGGAACACCCGTGCGCCGTCGACATTCAGGGAAGTCCGATCGGTGCAGGAGGCGCCTGCCATGGCCGTACCCGGGAGAAAAATGTCACCGCTGCCCGTGCGCATCTGTCAGACTTCCCGTGAGTGTGTGTGACTTGTTTCGCATCTTCCCCCCTGAAGGGTAGGAAAGGTCCATGCTGCCGCGTCTCGACGCCGAGCCAGATCAGCCGCGCGGACGAACGCCGACCCTCGTCTATGAGGCCCCCACGGACAGCGATGATCCGTACTGGGCGTTCTACGAAGATGTCGCCGCGACCCAGCTGGCCAGCTGGCTGCCGATGCCACGGATCCGGGTGCTGGACGTCTCCGGCCCACGGACGAGGTTCGCACGCCAGATGGTCACGGCGGGACACGACGTCGTGCGCGTCGTGCCGGCCCCGGACCGTCTGGGTGCCCGCGGTGTCGGCAGGCGCGCGGACGGCCATGCCCGCTCCGGTGGGGCTTCTCCGCGTCCCGGCGAGGCCGGTGGGCCCGCCGCGGTCCGGCTGGGTGACATTACCGGCCCCGGGCGGCTGGTGCAGGTGGCCGGTGACCCCCGGTCACTCGACTGGTTCGCACCGGAGAGCTTCGACGCCGTCCTGGCCGAAGGCCGCGCGCTGTCGTTCTGCCTGGCCACCGAGACGACCCTGGAAGAAATCCACCGCATGCTGCGCCCCGGCGGACGGCTGCTGCTGTGCGTCGACTCGCTGCTGCTGGGCCTGGCCCGGCTCGCCGAACAGCACCGTTGGGCGGAGCTGTCCGACGTCCCGCGGGCCGACGTCGTTCTCGTCCCGGCCGAGGACGGCTCCATCACCCGCTGTTTCTGGCCGGAGGAGCTGCGTGCCCTGTTGACCAGCGCCGGCCTGGACGTCGACTGGATCCGGCCGCGGACGGTGCTCTCGGCCGAGGCGGTGACCCGCGCGGTCGCCTCCGATGTCTCCTGTTTTCCCACCCTGGTCCGCACCGAGGTCGATCTGTCAGCCGAACGCGAGGGCGAGTCGATCGGCATCCACCTGGTCGCCAGCGCCCGCCGTCCCGACTGAAGTACCGCCGTCCCGACCGAAACGCTGGAACATCGTCCTGGCTGGAACACCGTTCCAGCCGTGGCCGAAGTGCGCCGGCGGACGCCGCCGGCGCTCCGCGTCCCGCGTCCGGCATGCTGAACGGGTGACCGTCACCACGGACGTACCCACGGATCCCTGGCCGGCGCCGACGGCCGACCGGCCGGTCGACGCGACCGTGACCATGCCCGGGTCCAAGTCGGCGACGAACCGCGCCCTGATCCTCGCCGCGATCTCCGCCGGCACCAGCCGGCTGACCAGGCCGTTGCGCTCCCGGGACTCGCTGCTCATGGCCGCCGCCCTCGGCGAGCTCGGCGTGGCCGTTGTCGATGACCACGATGACTGGCTGGTCCACGGCCGCTACCCGCTCCAGGCGGCCCCTGCTGCCCGGGTCGACTGCGGCAACGCCGGCACCGTCGCCCGGTTCACCCCCGCGCTGGCCACGCTGGCGCACGGCGACGTCGTCTTCGACGGCGACCCGCGCATGCGGGAACGCCCGCTCACCCCGCTGCTGGACGCGCTGCGGACCCTGGGCGCAGCCATCGACGGCGACCGGATGCCGTTGACCGTGCATGGCCGGGGGCACCTGCCCGGCGGCGCGGTGACGGTGGACGCGTCCACCTCCAGCCAGCTCGTCTCCGGTCTGCTGCTGGCGGCGCCCCGCTACGACCAAGGAGTCACCGTCCGTCACGTCGGCACGCGGCTGCCGTCCTGGCCGTATCTGGAGATGACCGTCGCGGACCTGCGCGTCGCCGGGGCGGCGGTCGAGGTGGACGTCGACCGTCGCCCCGGCGGTGAGGCGCGCTGGTCGGTGGCGGCGGGGCCGCTGCACGCCCACGACCGGGTCATCGAACCCGACATCAACAGCGCGTCGGCCTTCCTGGCCGCGGCCGCGGCGACCGGCGGCCGGGTCGTGCTCGCCGACTGGCCGAGCGGGACCGTCCAGCCCGGGCGCATGCTGCCCGACCTGCTGACCGCCATGGGATGCGTCTGCACCCTGACCACGGCCGGTCTGGAGGTCCGCGGGCCCGGCCGGCTGCGCGGCATCGACGTCGACCTCAGCGACTACGGCGAGGCCGCCCCGACACTCACGGCGCTCGCCGTCCTCGCCGACTCGCCCAGCCGGCTGCGCGGCATCGCCCACCTGCGCCTGCAGGAGACCGACCGGCTCGGCGCGCTCGCGGCCGAGCTGGGCCGTCTGGGCGCGGACATCACCGTGACCGACGACGGGCTGGCCGTCTCCCCCGCGCCGCTGACCGGCGCCCGTCTCGACCCGCGGGCCGACCATCGCCTGGCCATGGCCTATGCCGTGGTGGGGCTGGTCGTGCCGGGCGTGCTCGTCGACGACATCGCCACGACCGGCAAGACCGTGCCGTACTTCCCCCGGTTGTGGGCGCGGATGTTCGACGGGGCGGGCCCGCGCCCGTGAGAACCGGCCGCCACGACCGCACACGGGGTCACCCCGCGCCGTCCGGCCCCGAACAGCACCACCCCGTACCGAGTGGCCCGGCGCGCCACCCCGAACGGCACCGCCCTGAACAGCGCCGCTCCGAGCAACGTCACCCCGAGCAACGTCACCTCGAACGGCGCGGCTGAATGCCCCGCGAGCTCGACGAGGACGACGTCCGGGTGCGGGCCGGGCGCGGGTCGCGGCCGCGTACCCGGGACCGTCCCGACCACGCCGACGCGGTGGCAGCGACCGTGGTGGCGGTCGACCGCGGCCGTTACACCTGCCATCTCGTCGGGGCGGCGCCGCCGGGACCGGCAGGAGAGCCGGCGCCGGAGGCCGGCGGGGCGCTGGTGGCCGCCGTCCGCGGTGGTTCGGTGCGCCGGACCAGCGTGGTCGTCGGTGACGAGGTCGCCCTGGTCGGGGACATCTCCGGCCGTCCCGGCAGCCTTGCCCGGATCGTCGGGCGGGCCGAGCGCCGCAGCGTGCTACGCCGTACCGCCGACGACACCGATCCGGTGGAGCGCCCGATCGTGGCCAACGCCGACAGGCTGGTCATCGTTTGCGCCCTCGCCGACCCGCCGCCGCGGTCGGGGCTGATCGACCGCTGCCTGGTCGCGGCCTACGACGGCGGTCTGGAGCCGCTGCTGTGCCTGACCAAGGCCGACCTCGCCGATGACGCACCCCTGCGCGCACTCTACGCACCACTTGGCCTACCCATGGTGACCACCAGGCCAGACGCCGGCCTGTCCGGGCTGACCGTCCTGATGGCGGCCCACGTCTGCGTCATGTTCGGCCATTCCGGGGTGGGCAAGTCGACGCTGGTCAACCGGCTGGTACCGGACGCCGCCCGGGCGATCGGCGCGGTCAACGCGGTCACCGGCCGTGGCCGGCACACCTCGTCCGCGGCGATCGCCCTGCCGATGCCGGGCGGCGGCTGGGTCGTCGACACCCCCGGGGTGCGCTCGTTCGGGCTGGGCGCGGTCTCCACCGACCGGCTGCTGCGGGCCTTCCCCGACCTGGCTCCGGCCACGGCGGCCTGCCCGGGCGGCTGTACCCATCTGGCAGGCCTCGCCGACTGCGCGCTCGACGAGGCGGTGGCGGACGGCCGGGCGGACCCGGCCCGGCTGGCCAGCCTGCGCCGGCTGCTCGCCGCCCGCTTCGGCGCCGACCCGTCATGACGACCGCAACCGGCTACGGTGAGCCCGGCTACGGTGAGCCCTCCGGCGGCGATGCCGGGTACCGCGATACCGGATACTGCGATACCGGATACCGGATACCGCGATGTCGCTCGTCTCCCGGTGCCGGCCGAGAAGCGGGAGATCGTCCGTGGCCGCCCGTGGTAGTGTCGTCGTCTTCGCCACGCTTGGTGGGCCTCGTTCACGAGGGCTGCCATCCGTCCGGGTGAGGCGCACGCGGGTAGGCTCCCCGCGTGACCAATGCCGCCCAAACAGACGCCCTGGAAGCCGCGGGGACGGACCTGCCGGGATCAGGCCGACAGCCAGCTTCCAGCGGCGCTCGGCCCACCGTCGACGGGTACGCGACCACCGGACACCCGATCGGTGACGACCTCGCCCTCGCCCTCGCCCTCGCGGACGCCGCCGACGCAATCACACTCGCCCGTTTCCAGGCCGTTGACCTGCGCGTCGAGGCGAAACCCGATGCCACCCCGGTCACCGACGCCGACACCGCCGTGGAGGCGATGATCCGTGCGCGGCTGGCCGAGTCCCGGCCCGGCGACGCGGTACTCGGCGAGGAGCAGGGGCTCATCGGTGCCGACACCCGGCGCCGATGGGTGGTCGACCCGGTGGACGGCACCAAGAACTTCGTGCGCGGGGTGCCGGTATGGGGGACGCTGCTCGCCCTCGAGGTAGACGGCGAGGTCGTCGTCGGGGTGGCGAGCGCCCCCGCGATGGGCCGGCGCTGGTGGGCGGCACGCGGCCAGGGCGCGCACACCCGGACCGCGGTCGGCGAGACTCGTTCCCTCGCCGTGTCCGCGGTGGCGGACCTGGCCGACGCCTACCTGTCCTTCGCCTCGGTCGAGAGCTGGTCGGCCGCCGGACGGCTCGCGCCCTTCCTGGACCTGGTCGACGCGGTGTGGCGGACCCGCGCCTACGGCGACTTCTGGTCCCACATGATGGTCGCCGAGGGTGCTGTCGACCTCGCCTGCGAGCCCGACGTCTCCCTCTGGGACATGGCCGCGCTCCAGGTGATCGTCGAGGAGGCCGGTGGCACCTTCACCGACCTGACCGGACGCCGTGGGCCCGGCGGCGGCTCGATCCTGACGACCAACGGCCGTCTGCACACCCGAGCCCTGGGCATCCTCAACCAGCCCGCCCAGCCCGCCGGTCGGTGACCCGTCCCGCCAGGGCCCCGATCGGGTTCGCCCACCGGGGCGCGCCGGGCCGCTTCCGGCGGGAGAACACCCTGGCCGCGTTCAGCCGGGCGCTGGCCGGCGGCGCGGGCGGGTTGGAGTCGGACGTGTGGCTCACCGCCGACGGCGTCCCGGTGCTCCATCACGACGGCGTGCTCGGGCCACCGGGCCGCCGCCGCCGGATCGGTGACCTGCCAGCGGCCCGGTTACCGGGTTGGCTGCCCACCCTGGCCGACCTCTACGCCACCTGCGGCAGCGACTTCGAGCTCAGCCTGGATCTGAAGGATCCCCCGCCAGCCGCCGGGCGGGCGGTCGCGGCCGTCGTCGCGGTGGCCCGGGCCGCGAGCGCGGCGGGACGGCTGTGGCTGTGCGGCAGCCTGCCGGCGGTCCGTCACTGGCGGTCGCTCGACGATCTCGCCGGGCCGGAGCCGGTGCGACTGGTCAACTCCGCGTCCGCGCGGGAGGCCGGCTTGCGCGGCCGTGGCCGCGGCGGCAGTGACCTGTTGGACGGCCTGCTGGCCGCGTACGTGCGCGATGCCGCGGCGGCTGGCGCCACGGTGCTGAACCTGCGGGCCAACGAATGGACCGCGTCGATGGTGCCGGTGGTGCATGCCGGTGGGCTGCTCGCCTTCGGCTGGCACGCGCAGACGTCCGGGACGCTGAACCGGCTGGTGGGATTCGGCCTGGACGGCGTCTACTCGGACTACCTCGGCCGGCTTGTTCGCGCCACGGGCAGCGATACGACAATCACGGACGCGGATGACGTCGACGTCAGGCGATCGGATGAGAGCGATCAATCATCCTCGCTGGCGGAATGACCGGCGCGAATCACCGGGCCCACATTAGGGCCGGGCCACGGATGCCGGCGCAATCCAGCAGGTCAAAAGCGACGTGGCCACGCTTTTTACACGCTGCCGGAAGGCCTCGCCCCCCGGGTCGCTGCTAGGCTCCGCAGGGTGACGGCCCAGGGCGTCGGTACGGCGCTTGGCGCTTCCCCGCCCCGCCAGCTCGGGGCACCCCACCGGAGCCTGCCGCTATAGGCGTCGCGGAGCGTGCTTATTTCGCGGCCGAAGCGGATGGTGACCGGCCGACTCACTCGTCGGCGGCGACTTCGGCGACTTTCAACATCTGCGGCGGAAATCCTGTGCGTTCCGCTACACGCTCGACAGAGTAACCCTGCCGTACCAGGTCACGGGCCTGCTCGAGGGTCCAGCCGCGACCGGGGTCCACCCGGCGGACGACGACCTCACTTGCCTGGCGACGCTCTTCTGGCCAGCTCAGACGCGCACGACGTGTCAACGGTCGACCTCCGATATATCTCTGACTTCAGTTACTACGACAAGGATAGGCCATATTGGCATGACCGCGCTCGACGAACTCCACGATAGCGGGCGTCGGCGACCCAATACGACACCGGGTTGGAACATAGAAGTGGCATCTGTCTCGACGATCTGACGTGATGGCCGGCGGCGGCGTCGAGGCAGGCCATCATACCTGGCTGATCACGACCACTGGACCAACCGGCCCACGGTTGTTCATGCCCGGGAACAGCACGAGGCTGTCACCAGTATGAACCGTTGCGGGTGCGACTCAAACACAACTCCTGACAAGACGATGCCCACGAGCGGCACGCCGACAACCTGAACCGACAACTGCCGTGCGTTCACCACTGGCCACCGGAGCATCGACGTGTCTTCGTTTCCAGCTCACCTTCTTCACCGTGGTTCGGTCATCCGGTTCCCGGCCGGCCCCGTGGCCAGGCAGATCCGCCTCCGTCCGCATCATCACCCCGCCGGTGCCGCCGGTGCCGCCGGTGCCGGCGGTGCCCCCGGCGCCGGCGGTGCCGGACGCCGATGAACCGGCGGCCGACGGTCACCGGCAACCGACCATGTCCCGCTCACGGGTGGGCCGTTGATCCACCCGTCCCCGTGAGCACAGCAGATCCCGCCACTGCCGGGCGGAGTACGTTGCCGGACGGGTGGTGGCCAGAAAATCCTCCAGCACCGCTCGGAAGCGCTCCGGATCGCTGTGATGGGGGAAATGCCCGGCACCCTCGAAGATCTCGAGACGGCTGCTGGGCATCGCCGCGTGCGCGATCCGCGCGTGCTCGACCGGAATCACCGCGTCATGCTCACCCCAGATGATCATATATGGCATTCCGGCGGCAAGATAGCAACGGTCCAACATGGTGATTGCCTGGCCGTGGCTGTCCACCGAGGAGCGCAGCGTCCGCAGAAATGCCGCCCGGGCGGTGTTCACGTGCAGGTTGTCGAACATCCGCATCAGGTCGTCGGCGTCCCGGCCCAGATCGGTGCGCAGCCATCGCAGCGTCCGGGTCACCGCCCAGCCGACCTGGCGTAGCGGGGACGCGGTGGCCAGCGAAAGCACCAGCCCCGACCCGGGAGTGGTCGCCACGGTCCGCAGTACCGGATGCAGATCCGGGCACACCCCGCCGGTCGCTACCAGTACCACCCGTTCGCAACGCTCGGGGAACTGGTAGGCGAACTGCATGGCGATGCCGCCGCCCAGGGAATGGCCGACCACTGTCACCCGGTCGATACCGAGCACCGTCAAAAGGTCACGCATCCCGCACGCGTATCCGCCGATGGAATAGTCACCGCGCGGCTTGTCGGACTCACCGTGACCGAGCAGGTCCGGCACAATCACCGTCCGCCCCCGCGCGAGCAGCGGAACGAGGCCGCGCCAGCTCTGCGAGTTGTCCCCGACTCCGTGGATGAGCAGCAACGCCGGGCCACGGCCCGCCCGTATATAGGCCCTCCGATATCCGTGCACCGTCACATATCGGGTGGTATAGCGCGACGAGACCGATGGCTGGACGGCTCGCGTCACATCCGTGCCGTCCACCGCCGTGGCCAGGTCGTCCCGGCCGTCGCCCGGCAGGCTGATCAGGTCGTGTGCCGTACGAGTGCGAATCTCATCCATGGCCGTCCTCCGACCATTCGCCATCGGTCGGCCGGGTACCGCGCGGTGTGGCGGGATGCCCGCCCGTGGCACCGCCACGACCCGGCCGGCCTCCAACAGCCCGAACCGGTCAGAACTCGATGTTGCTCATCACGTGTTTGACCCGGGTGTAGTCCTCCAGACCGTAGATCGACAGATCCTTCCCATAGCCGCTCTTCTTGAAGCCTCCGTGTGGCATCTCGGCCACCAGCGCTATGTGGGTGTTGATCCATACACAGCCGAAGTCGAGCCGGCGGGCGACCCGCATGGCCCGCCCGTGGTCGCGCGTCCACACGCTGGAGGCAAGCCCGTACTCGACCCCGTTCGCCCAGGCCACCGCCTCGTCCTCGGAGCTGAACCGCTGGACGGTCACGACCGGGCCGAAGATCTCGTTCTGGATCATCTCGTCGTCCTGGCGCAGGCCCGCGACCACCGTCGCCGGGTAGAAGAACCCGGGCCGGTCCAGGGGTTCCCCGCCCGTGAGCACCTCGGTGTGCGCCGGCCTGCGCTCCACCAGGCCGTGGACCCGGCCGAGCTGGCCCAGATTGTTCAGCGGGCCGTAGGCCGCCGCCGGCTCCTGCGGTGGCCCTGTCCGCGTCGCCCGCGCCTGCTCGGTGAGGGCCACGACAAGATCGTCATGGATGCCCGGGGCGGCCAGCACCCGGGTGGCGGCGGTGCAGTCCTGGCCGGCGTTGAAGTAGGCCGCGCCCGCGATCCTCTCCGCCACCTCCTCGGCGTCGACGTCATCGAAGACGATGACCGGCGCCTTGCCCCCGAGTTCCAGATGGACCCGCTTGAGGGAGTCCGCAGCCGTCCGGGCGACCTCCGTGCCCGCCCGGACACTGCCGGTCACCGACGCCATCGCGGGCAGCGGATGGGCCACCAGCGCCCGGCCGGTGTCCCGGTCCCCGCACACCACGTTCAGGACGCCGGGCGGCAGGAACTCGGCGGCGATCTCGGCGAGCAGCAGCGTGCTCACCGGGGTCGTCTCCGACGGCTTGATGACCACGGTGTTCCCCGCGGCGATCGCCGGGGCGAACTTCCACACCGCCATCATCATCGGGTAGTTCCACGGCGTGACCTGCGCGCAGACCCCCACCGGCTCACGGCGGACGAAACTGGTGTGACCGGCCAGGTACTCCCCGGCCGAGCGGCCCTCGAGCAGCCGGGCGGCACCGGCGAAGAAACGGATCTGATCCGCCGACGGCGGGATCTCCTCGTTCATGGTCAGTTCGATCGGCTTGCCGGTGTTCTCGCACTCCGCCCGGACGAGATCCGCGGCACGCTCCTCGACCGCGTCGGCCAGCCTGAGCAGCGCTCTGGCCCGCTCGCTCGGCGTGCTGTCGCGCCAGGACTCGAAGGCGCGTGCGGCCGTCTGGACCGCGGTGTCCACGTCGGACGGGCCGGACAGGGGCGCTTCGGCGAAGACCTCCGCGGTGGACGGGTTCACCAGCGGCATCGTGCGGCCGCCCGTCGCCGGAACGCTGGTACCGCCAATGAAGTTCGTCAGAATCCTGTCCATACGCACACTCCGGTAGCCAATATGGATCGAACGGACCTGGGACCGTGCCGGCGTCGGTCGGATTGCCACCCGGCGTCGGCATCAGGTTCCCGGCCGGGCTCCGAGCGCGCGAGAAGAGCTGTGGCCGCGCGTTCCTCGGCCGGTCGCGGAACCCCCGGGCGCGAGCAGGCCACTGACAGGCAGACTAGACCACGGATTACGTCCTCGTCAGAAGGATCTGACGAGGAAATCATACCGAAGTATCCCTTGAGCGCCATATCCCTGGCCATCCTTAAGTCACCCCTCAGGAAGCCCCTCGGATATCCTCAGCCCTCCCTCGGTATCCCCCACCGCGCCCGCGGGCACTCCCGGGCGACCGATCGGGCCGTCCACGCGCCCGCGCGCCCCTCGCCGGCGGCCCGACGGTTCCCACAGGCCAGTGATTTTCGCCAGCGGGTGACGCCCTCCGGCCATGAGGTGACATTCCGTCAGTAGGCGATATTCCGTCGGCCGGTGGCATTCTGTCGGTCGGTGATATTCCGCCAGCCGGTGACATTCCGTCATGAGGTGACGTCTCGGGCCAGCGCGTCGAGGGAGTCCAGGTAGCGGTCGACGTCGGCCTCGGTGTGCTGCACCGACAGTGTCCACTCCTCCTCCCGGCCCGGCGCCATCAGCACGCCCCGGTTGGCGTTGTACAGCCACGCGAGCTCCGGCAGCGCCGCGTTCTGGTGCGCCATGAAGGAGGTGTAGTCGCGAATCGGCGCGTCGGTGAAGTGGACGCAGCCCTTCGAGCTGATCCCGACCGTGTAGCCGGGCAGCCCGTGCCTGCGAAGAATCTCGTCGCAGCCTGCGATCAGCAGCTCACACAGCCGGTCCAGGTGGGCGTAGGCCTGCGGGGTGAGGACCTCCAGCAGGCTCGCCCGGGCCGCGGCCATGGTCAGCGGGTTGCCGTTGAACGTCCCGACCTGTTTGACCCGGTCCGACGCCACCACCTCCATGATCTCGACGGTCGCGCCGACGGCGCCGGAGGGCAGGCCACCGCCGAGCGCCTTGGCAAGGGTGACCATGTCGGGCCGGACGCCGAACCGCTCGGTCGCTCCCCCGGGCGCCACGCACAGCCCGGTCTTGACCTCGTCGAAGATCAGCACGATGCCGTGGCGCCGGGTGATCTCCCGGACGGCCTCCAGGTAGCCGGGCTCGGGCAGGATCACCCCGAGGTTCATCATCGCGGCTTCCATGATCACACATGCCGGTGGTCGCCCGTCGGCGGCGAGCGCCTCGATCCGCCGTTCCATGGTCGGGGCGTCGTTGAACGGCACCGGTACGGTCAGGTCGACAACGGCCCGCGGTATGCCTTCACCATAGGCGAAGGACGCCATGTTGTCGGGCGGGCCGATCTCGTCGTACGGGGTGCCGATGGAGACCATCACGTAGTCGTGGTGGCCGTGGTAGGAGCCGAAGATCTTGATGATCGTCTCGCGCCCGGTGATGGCCCGGGCGATCCGGATCGCGTCCATCGTCGCTTCCGAACCCGAGTTGAGATAGCGCCACTGCGGCAGGCCGAAACGACGGGCCAGCTCCTCACTGACGATCACGGAGTCCTCGGTCGGCATGGCGAAGTGGCTGCCCAGCCCGATCCGCTCCCGCACCGCCCGGACGATCGCCGGGTGCGCGTGCCCCTGCACCATCGACCCGAAGCCGTTGTGGAAGTCGCAGTACTCGCTGCCGTCGACGTCCCATACCCGGGAACCGCGCCCGTGCGTGAGGTAGATCGGCCAGGGATCACGGGCCTGGTAGGACGACGGAACCCCACCGGTCATCGACCGCACCGCCCGGGCGTGCATCGCCCGTGAGCCCGGGGTGCACGCCTGTAGCCGCAGTTCCTCACGCTCGGTCAGGGCGGCCACCCGCTCGTCGCGACGGGCCGACAAGGCGCCTTCCTTCGGTTCGGACGCTGTTCCGGCCATGTGCTGCGCCCCCTCCCAGTGACCTCGCTTCCTCCCAGTGACCTGGGAATCCGGAAATCGCGAGGACCCGATCGGGCCGCTCGGACCACCGGCGCTCGGTATGGAAAGCGTAGCCCGCCCGGCACCTGCCGACCCGGTTCACGGCTGACGCGCAAAAGACAGGACCGTCCTACCGCCGGCCTGGCGCGAAGCACCAGGAATCCGCACCGACCACCGGCTCGGAAATACCGGGCTCATACCGGATGAATCACTCCGGCAGGCTTCCCGCTACTTACTGAATTCCTATTACTTACGGACTGCCAGTTACTTGCGGAAGTATCCGACAAAACAAGTCATGCTTACTCCTGGTTCGCCCGGTCCGATGCGGAGAGGCCCGACAGGGACGGCGTTGCCCCGCCATCATCATCCGGGCGAGGCCCCACCACGCGCCCGGCAGGCACCCGGCAGGCGGTGCGCACACCGCGTCCGCGCCACACCCGCACCGTGCCTGCGCCATGCCCGTATCACGCGCCGGAGCCCCAGCCGGACCGAGCCGGCAGAACGAGCCGGCAGAACGAGCCGGCGGGACGAGCCGGCGGGACGGCGGGGCTGTTGCGACGATGCCCGGGACGTGCGCTACTTGCCTGCATGCCACACCCCGCGCCCGCGTCACACCCCGCCCAGCCGCGATCCGCCGCTCAGCCGCACCCCGCCCAGTCACATCCCACGGTGGAGGAACCGGCGGGGCCGGGGCCGCTGCTGCACCCGTTCGCGCGTCCGGCGGCGCCCGCGGGGTCGTTCCTGCGGATCGTCTCCGGCCAGGGCGCGTACGTCACGGACGACTCCGGCCGTCGCTACCTCGACGGGGTGGCAGGCCTGTGGTACTGCGCGGTCGGACACGGCCGCGAGGAGATCATCCAGGCGATCGCGGCACAGCTGCGGGAGCTGGACGCGTTCCACCTCTTCGAGCGGTTCAGCAACGCCCCGGCCGAGGCGCTCGCCGAACGGCTCGCCGCGCTCGCGCCCATGCCACAGGCGCGGGTCTTCCTCACCAACGGCGGGTCCGAGGCGGTGGACAGTGCGGTGAAGATCGCCCGTCTCGCGCACGCCCTCGCGGGCCGACCGGAGCGGACCATCATCATCAGCCGCTCCCCGAGCTATCACGGCGTCACCTACGGCGGGATGACCCTGACCGGCCTACCGGCCAACCGGGAGGGATTCGGCCCCGGTGTCGGCGACGTCGTCCAGGTCGGCAAGGACGACCTGGACGCGGTGGGCGCGGTGCTGGCCGGCAACCACGGCCGGGTCGCCGCGGTGATCGCCGAGCCGGTGATCGGTGCCGGTGGCGTCCACCCGCCGCGGCCGGGCTACCTCACCGGGCTGCGCGAGCTGTGCGACCGTCATGGCGCGTTCCTCGTCCTCGACGAGGTGATCACCGGATTCGGGCGGCTGGGGAACTGGTTCGGCGCGGGCCACTTCGGCGTCCGGCCCGACATCGTCACGTTCGCCAAGGCCGTCACCAGCGGCTACCAGCCGCTCGGCGGGGTGCTCCTCGGCCCTGCCGTGCACGAGCCGCTGGGCCGTCCGGAGGTGGTGCTGCGGCACGGCGGCACCTACGCGGGGCATCCGGCGGCGTGCGCGGCCGCGCTCGCCAATATCGGCCTGCTGGAGTCCGAGGGCCTGATCGACCGGGCGCCCGCGATAGGTGACCGCCTCGCGGCCGGGCTGCGCTCGGTGGCGCGGACGCACGGCCTCACCGACGTCCGCGGCCGCGGCGCCATGTGGGCGGTCGACCTGCCAGCCGGGGTGGACGCCACCGTGACCCGCGACCGCATGCTCGCCCACGGTGTCATCGTCCGTCCGATCGGCGCGTCGACCCTCGCCTTCTGCCCGCCGCTGGTCGTCGACCTCGCCGAGGTGGACACGCTGTCGGACGCGCTGCGGGCGGCCCTCGACGCCGGCCCCGGTCCCGGGGCCTGATCCGGCTCCGGGACCTGATCCGGGCCTGAAGCCCGCGTCGGCCCCGCGCCCGACAGGGCCCCCGCACCGGTGGCGGCTGCCGGGCGCGGGGTCGGCCATCAGGGCTGGTAGACGTCAGGGCTGGTAGACGGACTGGAACAGGCTGTTCCACCCGACGGCCTCGAGCCGGCTCAGGACGCGGTAGCGCCGGAGCCGGGAAAGATCCGAGCGGACCGGGAAAACCAGCGGGCTGTCGGCGGTGGCGACCAGCTGTGCCTGCGCGGGTCCGCTGGCGGCGCCCGCATCCCGGATGATCTTATCCCGCGCGAACGGGACGGGGGTGATGTAGTTGATGCCTTCGGCGAGTTTCGCGGCGATGTCGGTCTGGTAGACGAAGTTCATGAAGGTGATGGCGTCCACCGGATGTGGCGCGGTGATCGGGATGCACATGCTGTCGGTCCACAGGATGCCGCCCTCGGCGGGAATCACGAAACGCAGGTCGGCGCCCTCGGAGTTGGCCTGGAAAATATCCCCGGACCAGGCCATGGACAGCCAGATGTCCCCCTTCTTGAGTGGCTCGATGTAATCCTGCTGGTAGTAGTCGCGGACGATACGGGCGTCCCGCTGCCGGCGCAGGAGCTCCGCGGCCTTCTGCCAGTCCGCCGGCGTCGAGGTCTCCGGTGTGATCCCCATCCCCACCAGGGTGAAGTTCGGCAGGTCCCGAGCGTCCCCGAACATCCCGACCCGGCCCGCGAAGGCCGGGTCGAACAGGTCACGGAAGCTGTTGATCTCCCGGCCGGTACGGTTGGGGTCGTAGGCGATCCCCGTGATCCCCGACTGCCAGGCGACCGTGAACCGGTTGTTCGGGTCGTAGGAGGGATTCACCACGCTCTCGTCCGCGTTGGCGAAAAAGGCCGGCAGCCGGCCCGCGTCCAGCGGCGCCAGGTGGTTGCGCCGGATAAGGTCGGCGAGCACCTGCCCATTGGGGATGACCATCAGGTCGTAGCCGGTCGGGCGGCTCGCCTCCAGCAACGGTCGGATCCCCGCGTAGAACGACTCGTCGTTCTCGATGACCTCGCGGTAGGAGACCGTGATGCCGGTTGTGCTGGTGAAGACGTCGAGCGTCGGATGGCTGTTGGGCTGGCCCGGGGAGGTGTCGATGTACAGCGGCCAGTTCGCGAAGTCGAAATGACCGGCCGGTGTCCGGCCGGTCCAGTACTCGGCGATGCCGCGTGCCGGCAGCGGACTCGGTTCCGGGGGCAGCGGTGGCGGTGCGGGGTGCTCCTTGCTGCATGCCGCCAGCAGGGCGCCACCGCCGGCCAGCGCGCCGGACAGGCCCAGGCCGGCCAGGCCGAGGAACTCCCGCCGCCCGATCCCGCTCCGGCCCGCTACCGGCCGTCTGTGTGCCCCCCGGCGTGTGGACGTCCGTGGCATGGTCAGGCCGCGCAGCAGGGCGGGATGGCAGGGATCACAGCGGCCCCTGTCCGGCGTGTCGGCGGCGGAGCCTCCGGAGCTCGGCGTCATCTCGACCTCTCCAAAAATAGACGAAAAGTAGCGACACCACTGCTGATCGCTGATTACGATCGATGCCTCTCTCGCCTATATTCAACTGCGTGTCCGAATGACTACTTTTAGGACCACAATGTGGCCCCACGGTACGGACACCACCAGCGCGCCGCCAGCACGATGATCATGCTGTTCCCGCGGCCGCGGTCGGAAAACCGACGTCCAATCGGAGCAACCAGTACCAGTGGACGAGAGTCCAACATGTGCGACAGCCGGAACCGGTTCGGTTCGGGAGGAGTGGATGACCATGGCGCTGGTTCATCACGATCCACACGACGGGGTTCTGACCACCCGGATCGGTCAGGCAGAGATCACGGTTCGGCCCGAACCACCGGCCGCCGCGGGACAGGCTCCGGTGATCCTGCTACGTCTGGACGCCCCGATGCTCGACGCCCTCGCCGCCGCCTACCTCACGCCCGAAGAGGCCCGCCTGCTCGCCGAGGTGCTGCTGCGTTCGGCCGACCTGCTACGCCCCGCAAGCCCCTGGCGCACCCCCGGCACCTGAACCCACGGCACCTGACCACGGGACCGGCCCAGTGGAACGCGACGTGACGGAACAACAACCGTCCCGCCCTCGCCGCCGGGCACGAAGACCGGCCGGCGTCCCGCCGCATTCCGACGGTATTCATCGAATCTCAACAGGCT
>NZ_CAAAFS010000074.1:0-3703 GCF_900634755.1 Protofrankia symbiont of Coriaria myrtifolia | reverse complement strand
CAACAACGGCTCCGAACGCGACATCCGCATGATCAAACTACGGCAGAAGGTATCCGGCTGCCTACGCACGCTCACCGGCGCCCGCCAGTTCTGCGCGATCCGCAGCTACCTGTCCACCGCCACCAAACACGGCATCAGCCTGTTCGACGCTCTCGTCCAACTTGCCGAGGGCCGTCCCTGGATGCCCGCGATCAGCTAACTCAAGATCAAAAACTACCTGACTAGTTACGGCGATTTTACGCTGTCGATATCCGGACAGGCTCACCGCGGCACGATGACCTCGTATTCATCCGAGTCAGCGGATATACCGGATGAAAGCTTTTACGGCTGTGGGGAGCATCATGCGTGTGTCCGTGCCATCCGCTGTTCCCGTCACCCTGGTGGTCGCCGCGGCGCTCCTGCTGGTGACGGGCTGCAACGGTAGCAGCAGCGGTAGCAGCCGCTCGTCCAGCGGGCGATCGTCGCATGTCTCGAAGTCGTCCGACAGCAATCGGACGGGAACGACGGGAACGCAGCGCTCCACGCCGCTGGCAACGGCGTCCGCCAGCACCTCCCCGGCGCGGGATGGCGATGTCGACGGCGACGGCCGCACGGACTCGATCGCCCTTCCCGCCGCTGGCACACTCCGCGTCCGCTACGCGACCGGCCACACCGACGAGGTTCCCTTCCAGGGCAACCCGGATCTGACGGTGCAGGGGGTACTCGGCTCGGTCGACGCGGACCGGGACGGGCACGCGGAGGTGTTCGTCCGGGTCGACCGGGGTGCGGGGCTGCAGGCGGCAACGGTCTTCCGATATGTCGGTTCCCGGCTGCGGCTGGTCACGCTCGACGGGCAGCAGACGTCGCTGCCCTACGGCGCCTCACTGCGGAACGCGGCGAAATGGGGATGCCGCCGCACGCAGTCACCGGCCGCCGCGATCGAGATCTGGACGGGCACCAGCACCGACGGCAAGAGCTATCAGGGGCGCGCCACCTTCTACAACTTCTCCGACTCCCGCCTGATCACCCGCGGTCAGTCAACCCCGACCCCACCACCGCAGAACCTCGCCTGCGGCTCGGTGACACTCACCTGAGAACCCAGCCACACAGCTTCCACACCCCTGGCGCTCCGTGAAGGTGTCAGCAGTCTCGTTCTTGTATCTGAACCTGAGACGAACAGGTGAGATCTGACGGCATTCCGCTCTGTCCATGGTCGCCGCGGCGGCCCGAGGAGCCGCCGGTCCCGGGGTGGAGTCGGGGAGTCCGGCCGAACCTGCGACTGCGGCCTCCAGCCGGCCGCGGTGGTCGGTGTGACCCACCGATGGGCGGCGCGTACGTCCTCGACGGCGTCGCCCCCGCGGAGGACGGTGTTCACCAAACCGCCCGCAGATAGTAGAAAATCCCGGAAGCCATCTGGCTTCCGGGATTTTCTATAGTAGCGGGGACAGGATTTGAACCTGTGACCTCTGGGTTATGAGTCGGCCGGCAGTCATCCCGGCCCATACGACGGAGTCCCAAACCACCTGATATCAGATGATTCCGTACGTACGTCAGTCCTGAACGTCTCAAGGCGTCCGCCCTGACGGCGCCCGTCTCGGTCACACATCTGGTCACCTGCCGATCAACTCGCACCAACTCTCCGGTCGAGGGGCGCGCCCTGCTGGGGTACCGGTGCCGCCTGGGCGAGCCAGGCGGCGCTGTAGGCGGTGGCCGCGACCGGCAGCGCGACCAGGACGGCGTAGGCCATGCCGGCACGGCGTAGCCGCAGGGCGTAGGAGGCGCACCAGGGGGCCTCGGCGGCGTACCGCCACAGGGCCACCGGCGAGGCCGGCGGGCAGACCAGCGGCGGCCACCCCCGGTCCCGGTCACCCACCGCCACCGGGCCGGGCTCGGGAAGACTCCGAAGACTCCGCTCGGAAGCCTCGCGCGCGTAGGCGCCTGCGTAGTGACTCCTCCCCGGCAGGCCCACCGCCGGGACCATCGGAGTCTCGGGAGTCTTCGGAGTCTCACTCACTGTGGCTCCCGGCCGATCTGCTCGCGGCGCAGCATCTCCGCGAGGTAGGCCAGATGGACCGCGGCGTCGTCGCCGACCTGACGGGCCCGGCCGGGCGGGACGTCGCAGAGCGCGCCCCGCAGGTAGTCCACGGCCGCCATCAGCCGAGCCGTCGGCGTCGTGGCCTTCGCCCGGCGGGCGACGTAGTTTGCCCGCCGCCGCGACCAGCGGGCCTCGATCGCCGTTCGGCGGGCCGGGCGGCTACGGGTCGGGCTCACCGGCCCGCCCCGACCGGCTCGGCGCGAAGCTCGCGCAGCAGGGCGTCAAGCTTGCGGGTCCCGGCCCGCTGGCCCCGCTCCTTCAGTCCGGCGTGCAGCGTCGAGCGGGTCAACGGCCGGCCCGCGGCGGCGAGCTCGTCACGGACCTTCCGCCCGTCGCCGAGAAGATCCGCCACGTCCGCCTCGCCACCCGGTGTCGTGGCCGCCTCGGCGGCGGGGGCGGGTAGTTCGGGGGCGTGGAACTGTACGGCCGGCAGCCGCGGCCCCGTTGTCTCCGCCGACGTCTGCGGCAGCGCCGGAGGCGGCGCGGCCGGCGTGGGCGTCGGGCCGGTGAGCGGCTGGCGCGGCGGCGGAACCGGCATCGGTGCCGGTGCCGGTGCCGGTGCCGGGCCGATGTCCGCCGGGGTGGGCAGCGGCCGGCGGGTGTGCCCGTCGGTGTGCTGGCCGTTGTGCTCGGCGGGGTCGTCGTCGCCGGCGGACAGGCCGGTTCGGGTCCACGCTGCGGCGACCGGGACAACCACTGCGACGTGGTCAGACGCCCCGTTCGCCCCGGCCTCGACGGCCGGGAAATCGGCGGTGGCGGCGGGCGTGTGCCCACCGTCGGGCGCGGTGCCGCCGTCGCGGAGACGGCCGTATCCCTTCGGCTCCGTGATGCTGTCCGCCAGTTCGGCCCCGGCATACGAGGGACGCGCTGCCGCCCCTCGGACCGGCGACGTACGCGGCGGCACATCACCTTCGGCCGGGGTCTCGTCGGCCTCTGCGTGAGCGGGCTTGGTGGCCTTCAGCCCGGCGACCAGGCCGAACGCGAGGACCGGCCAGACCGCCATCAGCCCGACCCACACGCCCGGGTCGCCCACGATCGGGCGGGCGTCGCCCGGGGTGGTGGGCCGGTGCAGGACGGCGACCAGGTTACAGGCGCCGGAGAACACCACCGCGCAGATCACCACGAACACCGCCCACTTGATCGGCGAGTCGACGCGACGCCGGGAGGTGATCGCGGCGGCCAGGGCCACGGCGACCAGGACCCGGCCCAGCCGCCACGCCACCACCGCGCCCACACCCAGCGCGATCGGCAGCCACACCGGAACACCCGGGTCAGTCATCGCGGACCCCGCGGTGCGCACGCCGCAGCGCCGCCCGCACACCGGCCATCACGCCACCACCGCCACAGGGGACGGCCGCCCCGGGAACGTCGGGTCCGCCCCGCCGCCACGAACAGCCCGCCGGGGCGGCGCCGGCCGCGCGGCCTCGGCCAACGCAACCTCAGCGGCCGTCAGACCGGCGGGCCGATGCGGGCGGCCGCTGGCACGCTCCTCGGCTTCTCCAGCACGCGCACCTACCCCTACATCCAGGCCGGAGGACTCCCCCACCCTCGGAAAACCACCCACGGTGACGGGGAAGCCACCAGGGAAGCGGCCGAAGGCCGGGGAAGTTTCCCCACCCGCCTCCCCAA
>NZ_CAAAFS010000073.1:0-2671 GCF_900634755.1 Protofrankia symbiont of Coriaria myrtifolia | reverse complement strand
CCCCGGAAACACGCTCCCCGCAGCCACCCTCGCGCCTCTCTCCCTGCCTACCGACCGCCCGATCAGTTACCGACTGTTGCCCCACCGGGTCGCCTATCCACGCCTCTGCCTCCACGCCTCACCCCCCGGGCACGACGTGGCGAAGCGTGCGGACATGGTAACGGAGATGAGATGCCCCCGCCCCGGGCCGGAAATACGGCGCGTCCCGGTGGGGACTTCCGGCGGGGGGCATCTCAACAAGGGGATTCACTTACCGTAACGACGTACGGCTCAGTTGGGCCAGTTGTGCCAGTCGGGCCACCATGGGAATCCTGGCAGAGCTGGCCCAACTGCGACCATGACGGGCCATAAAACCACCAGCTAGCCAAGATCATCCGAGGCGGTCTCGGAAATGATCCAATCGATGTAGTCCGGATTTGCGTCCGCAATTGGTGTCGCGACCACGCAGGGTACTTCGTACGGATGTTCCTGACGAGTTCGCTGGATGATCGCAGGTACCAGGCTCGCACGCGTGTGGAGTGTCGCCTTCACCTCGGTGGTGTCGTGGAGCTGGCCGCGCCATCGGTACAGCGACCGTATAGGCGTGATGTGCCCTGCGGAGCACAGACGATCGCTGATGAGGCGACGAACGAAGCCCGCCAACCAGTCCGGGTCCGCAGCAGTGATGACGACCTCGGACACCTTGTGGTCGCTCACGCTGGGACCGCGCTGCCGTCCTTGAGGCCCGCGATGAGGGCGCGTGCCTCTTCGTCGCTGCGCGCCATCGCACCCCAACCAGTGATGATCTTTCCGTCGTAGCTGAGTCCGACCCACCGTCCGACCATGTGGACGCCATGGGGGTGCAGCACGAAGTACATCGTGCCTTTCGAGCGGACAGCACCGTCGTCAGCGGCGTACCACCCCATGAGGACTTCGTTGTCCCAAATGCGCAGTTCTCCGCGCCAGAGGTACCCGCCCTCCTCAAGGGTGACGTTTCCTCGGCTCAGCGCGTCGACCTCGATGCGGTCGCCCTGCTGACGAAACCGCGCCTCCTGACAGGTGATCACTTCTTCGCCATCCATGAACGTCTGCCAGGAGGACCACCACGTACCGGTGAGGTCAACACGCTGCCCGTGCTCACCTGCCAACTCGGCCACCGAGATGCCCAGCGCTTTCGCAATGGCGACCGCGACGGACAGCACGGGTTGCTGCTCGCCGGCTTCGTACCGGCGGATCTGCCGCTTGTCGACGCCGGCCGCCTTCGCCAGGTCGACTTGCGAGATCCCCAACTCGGCCCGTCGCTGGCGGATCACTTCAGCCATCTGCACCCTCCCATCGTTGGGGACTTCTCAGTCCTTGACAACGGACGCTTTAGTCCCCAGTCTATGGGACGTATCAGTCCTCCGCAGACCTGAGACAGGCCGGCAGGGGACGAAAAAGCCCGGACGGGGTGGCATCCCCATCCGGGCCGGGTGCATCGGGCTCCCCCACGAGAGGAACGGAAGATGCTGGTCAAGGATACGTCCACGCTGTCGATCAGGGACAGCCTCACCGCCGCCGGCTGCGGTGGTGTTCCGTGCGTCCTGTGCGGGTCGCCGGACTACGACGAGACCTCCTACGGGCCGACGGTGTCCTACGCCCGGCCGGTTGTCCCGCTGTCGTTTGAGCTGATGGTGGCGGCCGTGGCGTACTGCGGCGCGACCGACGAGGAGCTGTCGACCCCGGCGCAGGTCCGCCACCAGATCGACTTGTTCATCGGGTTCCGCGGCATCGACGCCGCGCAACGGTTCGTCGAGCGGGCCGGCACGGCCGGGTGGGACGCCGACGAGGCCGCCGGCTGGGCGTTCTCCCGCCAGGCGGTCGCGGCGATGCTGACCGCCGAGCGTGCCGCGGCGGGTGCCCGATGACCGCCCCGACGCTCACCCGCCCCACGCCGCCTGCCGGGGCTGTCCCGGCGGGTGCGCCGGCCGGCTATCCGGTAGGGGACATCGCCGCCGCGTTGCGCTGGCTGGCCGCGGAAACCCTCCGCCTGCACGACCTGGTCCTCACCGGCGCCCCCGCGGAGATCCCGGCGGAGACGTCGCCGGCCGGCGGGTGGGAGCCGGCCCTGACCGTCGCCGACGTCCGCCGGCTGTGCGCCGACCGCGGGTGGAGCAACGGCCGGCTGATGCTCGCGCTGCGCCGTGCCGCCGACGACCGCGGCACCCGGCTGCCCGACGACGAGCATCTCAAGCGCACCGTGTCCCGGTGGCGCAACGGCCACACCGGCCTGTCGGTGTTCTACGCCGATCTGCTCGGCGACGTCTTCGGCGCCCGGTTCGCCCCCGGCCGGCCCCCGGCGGGACCGGTCCGGTGAGCGTGGCCAATCCGGCGACCCGCCGGTACCTGTTCGCCGCGTTCGGGGGCCGCTGTGGCTACTGCCTGACCGCTACCGCCGACCACCTTGACCACCTGGTGCCGCGGGCGGCCGGGGGGAGCAACAGCCGGTTCAACCTGATCCCGGCCTGCACCCCGTGCGGCCGGTCCAAGGGCGCCCTGTCGATCGCGGACTGGGTGTCCCGGCAGGCGGCTGGCGCCACCACCACCGGCGCAGCTGCGCCACCGGCACCGGCACCGGCGTACCCGGTGCCGAGGAAACCCGTGACCCGCCACCCGGCCCGGTCCGCCGTGGCGTGGGGTGGCCAGGCCAGGG
>NZ_CAAAFS010000072.1:0-16454 GCF_900634755.1 Protofrankia symbiont of Coriaria myrtifolia | reverse complement strand
CCTGGCCACCCCACGCCACGGCGGACCGGGCCGGGCCGATCGACCGGCAACGGCGCACCGGACACCACCCCGTCGCTCAATCGGCCCAGGTCAGCCCCGGGAATCGGATCGACCCGCCGATCGGACCGCCCCGGCATCTGCACAACGAGATGCGCCCTCCCTCCGGAGCGGGGGGCGCATCTCCTCACCGGACGCGGTCGACCAGCCGGCCGGGCCACCTCGAGTGCCGGCCCGTCCACACCACCCACACCCGCCCCTGTTCCGACGTTTCCGGAAAGGCGCCGCCCGTGCTCCCCCCTGAGCCACACCCACCGTCCGCCACCCGGCCACCGGTCCACACCGGACCGTCGGCCAGTACCGGTACCGGTACCACCGAGCCACCGGCCCGCGCCAGGCCACCGGCCGGCACCGGTACCACCGAGCCACCAGCCGGCGTGGGCATTGCCGATCCGTCGCGGCTGGCCGGCTGCGGCACGTCGACCCGCCGGCAACTGCTACTCACCTCTGCCGCCACCGTGCAGATCCGCCCGGTTCACTGGACCTGGCAGGACCGCATTCCCGCTGGCGCGCTCACCGTCATCCCCGGACGGGAAGGCATCGGCAAGTCCCTCGCCCTGGCCTGGCTGTCCGCGCAAATCACCCGTGGCACCCTGCCCGGCCGCTTCGCTGGTCAGCCCCGCGCCGTCGTCTACGCCGCGTCCGAAGACTCCTGGGAGCACACCATCGCCCCCCGCCTGCACGTGGCCGGCGCTGATCTGGACAAGGTGTTGCGTGTCGAAGTCGTCCACGACGGCACCGTGGACGCGCTCACCCTGCCCGGTGACTGTGACGCGCTGGCCGTCGAGATCGACCGGCACGGCGTGGCGCTACTGGCCGCCGACCCGCTCCTGTCACTGATCCACGCCGGGATCGACACCCACCGGGACCGGGACCTGCGTACCGCCTTGGAACCGTTGGTGCGCATGGCCGAACGTACCGGCTGCGCCGTCGTCGGCCTGGCCCATTTCAACAAGTCCAACAACCCGGACGCGCTCAACCTCATCACCGGCAGCCGGGCGTTCTCCGCGGTCGCCCGTGCCGTAATCGCCATCGCCCGCGACCCCGAAGACGCCGACGGCGCGTGCGTACTCAGCCAGGCGAAGAACAATCTCGGCCGTCTCGACCTGCCGTCGCTGCGCTACGTCGTGGAATCCGTCGACGTGCCCACCGAGGAAGGCCCTGCGCAGGTGGGCCAACTGGTATTCACCGGTGAGTCCGACCGGTCAGTGGCCGACATCCTTGCCGATGCGTCTCGGGGCGGTGACAGTTCCCGGCGTGCCGACCGCGACGACGCCGCCGCCTGGCTGACCGACTACCTCACCGAACATGACGGCCACGCCCCGTACGCCGAGATCGCGCAGGCTGCCCGTGCCGACGGCATCCCGGAACGCACTCTCAAACGCGCACAGAGCCGCGCCGGAGTGATCAGCAAGCGGTCCGGGTTTCCCGCCACAGCGGTCTGGTATCTCCCCACCGATGACGGACCGTCAGGCTCCAAGCCAGTTGGGCCACAGTCCAGCCAGTTCGGCCAAGGCTTCCGCAGCGGCCCAACTGGCCCAACTGGCCCAACTGCGGCCTCTTCTCAGCACGGACAGCCACCCCGCCTTGTGGTCGTTCCCGGCCCTTCCCCGGCAGGAGACAGCAGCGCATGACCCCGCACGCCATCGCCCACGCCGACCAACTCACCGCCGCCTGCCGAGACGCCTTGACCGCCCTACACGCGATCGCTGAGGACGGCCGGGGCTACCTCGCCGAACGCCCCGCCGCCGTTCCATGGCTGGCCGCGCAGGCGTCCGTGTTCGTCCGCGCGCTCACCGTCGGAACCGTCGAGCTCTGCCCCCATCTCGGCTCGTCCCCACAGGTCGTGCACGCCGCCGCATGGGCACCCGGCCGGCTGGTCTGCACCGGCTGTGTGGCCGCCCTGCGCCCCGGCCCGGACGAGGACGCCACCTGTGACCGCTGCCGGTGCAGACCCCGGCGGCTGTACCCCGGCGCCGCCGCGTTCGGCCCGGTCCTGCTCGCCTACGGCCTGTGCCCGTCCTGCCTGCGCGTCACCGGTCTTGCTCCCGCCCGCGGCCGCACCCGCGCCGGCCGTCGCTAGAAGGGGCGGCCCGCCATGACGACCACCATCCACGCGAATAGCGACGGCTCCGGCGACTACGACCAAGCACCCGCCAGAGCCGTCCGTCCCCGTCCGCTCGAAACGGAAAGAGGCCCCGTCATCGTGACGCACACCATCACGCAACGACACACCGAAGATGTGGTCTTCACCGTTCCTTCAGATGATCGACCGTCGACACCGACAGCCGATCTTGCCAACCTTCCGGCTCTGCTGACCGTGCCCCGCGCGGCGGAGCTCTTGGGCCTCCCACGTGCGTCGGCATATCGGTATGCGGCAAACGGCGAACTTCCGACTCAGCGTCTCGGCGGCCGGGTGTACATCGTCACCGCGCAGATCCGTCACCTGTTCGCCGCTCGGGAGAGCGCGTGACCGCCGAACCTGGAAGACGTGGACGCCTGGCCGTCCCCGGTATCACGGTCTACCAACGCGGCAAGACATGGTCGTATCGGGTCGACCTCGACCCGCATCCCCTGACTGGCAAGCGCCAGCGGGAGAATCGCGGCGGGTTCGCCACCGATGATGAGGCGTGGAGCGAAGCCCTGAAGGCGCGCGGGGAGCTGGAAGCCGGACGACACGTCAAGCGGTCCCGGCGCAAGGTTCGGCAGTTCGTCGCTGAGTGGCTGGCCGCGATCGAACCTGCCGTGAAACGGTCGACGTACGTGAACTACGTCGATTACCTCGACGCCTACGTTCTGCCTGTGCTTGGTGACCGCCGGCTTCAGGACATCACGGTAACCGTGCTCAACACCTTCTCTCGGCACCTGCTGGAGAACGGCCGACGCAAGACGAACACCAACCTGACCATGTATGCCTACTGGGCGCGGCAGACCAGGGCAGACCGTCCAGTCACCGCCGCCGAACTCGCCGAGGTAGGCAAGACCACCATCCACGCTGGCCGCGCCGCTCTCGGACGCTACCGACGCGGCCGGGTCCCCCGCGACATCGGTACCGGTCTGGCGCCGAAGACGGTACGCAACGTCCTGAACATGTTGCACAAGGCGTTCGGTGACGCCGTGGTATGGCGGTACATCGAGATCAACCCCGCTGAGCACGTCGTCAAACCACGTGTTGGCCGGCACCGGCCGACCACCTGGGATGCCGTCCAACTCGGTACCTGGGTGCGGGCCGCAGACGTCGACCGGTTCCGCGCGCTGTGGATGCTCGCCGCAACCACGGGCATGCGCCGGTCGGAGCTTGCCGGCATCGACCGGGATGGGCTCGACCTCGACGCCGCCACGCTCGTCATCGCGGATACCCGTGTCGTGGTCGGCGGCAAGGCGATCGACGAGGACGGCAAGAGCGACAGCGGCCGGCGCATGATCGCCCTCGATGCGCCCACCGTGGCAATCCTGCGGGAGCATCTGACGATGCTCGACCGGGAGCGTGAGTCGTGGTCCGGCGACTACCCGGATCACGGGAAGCTGTTCGTGTACGAGGACGGCCGGCCCATCCATCCCGACACCATCACTCGCCGGTTCAACCGGCTGGTCGACCGGGCCGGGCTTCCCCGCATCCGGCTGCATGACGTCCGACACAGCTACGCCACCGTGTCGATCGACGCCGGGGCGAACCCGAAGGTCGTCAGCGAACGCATCGGACATGCCAGCCTGGCGTTCACACTCGCAACCTACGTCCAGCGGACCGGCGACCTCACCCGGGAGGCCACCACCGCCACCACCGTCACGAACCTGATCCTCGGAAGGGAGGAAACGAAGGATTCCGACGTCACAGACGACACCAAAGAGCCGGAAGAAGAGGACTGACCGGGCCTCCGCGCGGCGCCTGGTCACAAGGTTGGTCACATAAACGCGAAAACGCCCCCGGAGAGATATCTCTCCGGGGGCGTTTTCCCTGGTAGCGGGGACAGGATTTGAACCTGTGACCTCTGGGTTATGAGCCCAGCGAGCTACCGAGCTGCTCCACCCCGCGTCGGTGTGCCTTCACCATACAAGACGCAGGGTGGGGGGTGTCAAACGGACGTGATCGAGTCTTCCGGTGGGCTGCCAGCCAGTCGCCCGCGGGCCCCGACGGCCGGGCCCGTCCTCAGCGGGACCACATGGTCCTCCCGGACTCCCGGCGGACGGCTATCCTCCCGGCGCCCCGGCCGGCGCCACGGTGGTCGGTGGCGCGGCCGGCGCGGCGTCGGGAGCGGCGGCCGGCGGCGGAGAAGGCGGCGGCTCGGGGCTTGCCGGCGGCGACGGTGGCGGTGGCGCCGCGGTCAGCCGTCCCAACCGGTCCAGGGCGTCCGCGAGATCCTTCTGCGCGTTGCCGTAGGCGGTGAAGTCGGGCGGGTCCTTGCGCAGCGCGTCCTGCCCGGCGGTGAAGGCACGGTCGGCGTCGGCGATCGCCTGCCGGATCTGCGGATCGTTCGTGCCGCCGCCCGGCTGGGGGCTCTCCGGTCCCGTGCCGCCTGTACCACCTGTGCCGCCGCCGGGCGTGCTGTCGGGAGCCGTGCCGAAGACCTGGCTCAACGCCTCGCCCAGGGTCGGCGCGAAACCGATGTTCTCGCCGTAGACGGCCGCCACCCGTTGCAGGGTCGGATACACGGCGTTCTCCCGCGCCTGGACGTAGTACGGCTCGACGTAGAGCAGCCCGCCCGCCACCGGCAGGGTCAGCAGGTTCCCCTGAATGGTCCGGGAGCCCTGGCCTCGTAGCAGGTTGAGCTCCTGGGAGATCTTCGCGTTGGACTCGATGAGGTTCTGCACCTGGACCGGCCCGTTGATCGTGACGCCCTTCGGCAGTTGCAGGACCTGGAACTCGCCGTAACTGCCGGGATCGCTCGACACCGCCATGTAGGCGGCGAGTTTCGACGATGCCCGCGCCAGCAGCGGGGAGGTCAGGTTGAAGGTGGGCTGCGACTGCCCGACCAGCTGGCTGTAGACGTAGAACGGCGGCTGTGTCTGGTTCTGGTCGTCCGGGGCCGGTGAAACGGCCCAGAAGTCCTCCTGTGAGTAGAACTCACGCGGATCGGTCACATGGTAGGAGGCAAGAAGATCCCGCTGCACCTTGAAGAGGTCCTCCGGGTAGCGGAGATGGCTCAGCAGGGACGCTGGAATGTCCTTCTTCGGCTTCACGCTGCCCGGGAACGCCTTCATCCAGGTCTTCAGGACGGGATCCGCCTCGTCCCAGGCGTAGAGCGTGACGGTCCCGTTGTAGGCGTCGACGGTGACCTTCACGGAGTTCCGGATGTAGTTGACCTCGTTCGCGGCCTGGTTGGCCCGGTTGGCCACCCGGGTGGTCACCGCGTCCGCGGTCACCGAGTCGAGGGTGCGGCGCTGGGCGTAGGGATATCCGTCGGTGGTCGTGTAGCCGTCGAGAATCCATGTCACCCGGCCGTCGATGACCGCCGGGTAGGGGTCGCCGTCCAGGGTCAGCCAGGGTGCGACCTTGCTCACCCGGTCCCGCGGGTTACGCAAGTAGAGGATCCGGGAGCTGTCGGTGATGTCGCTCGACAGCAGGATGTTCTTCTCCTGGAAGCGCAACGCGAACAGGGCCCGCCGGAACGTCGAGCCGATCGAGACGCCGCCGCTGCCGTCGTAGCTGGTCGTCGCCTGGCTGCCCGCGGCGTCGCCCGGCCCGTCGATCTCGGCCTGCCGGGTGCCGACGATCGAGTAGTCCGGGGACATCTCACCGAAGTAGACCCGGCTCTCCCGCACGTTCAGCGGGCCGGTCGGCGGCAGGTTCTGCTCGGTGAAGACCGGGCGCCCGGAGCTGTCGACGGTGTTCGCCGGTGCCGCGACGAATCCCTTGCCGTGGGTGTACGTCAGATGCAGGTTGATCCAGTTCCGCTGCTGCGGCGCGAGACCGCCCTGGTCGAGCTCACGGACGGAGGCCACGTAATCCTGGGTGCCCTCACGCCCGTCGGAGCCGGCGATGGTGTAGCGGTCGATGTCGAGCGAGGCCGGGAACCCGTAGTAGCCGCGGATCTGCTGGAGCTGGTCGTAGGTCGCGGAGAGCACGTTCGGGTCCAGCAGGCGGGCGTTGGACAGCGTCGCCGAGTCCGCGCCGAGCTTGGTGGTGTCGGGTGTGGTGGACGCGTCGTAGGGCTGCGGTCTTATCTGGTCGATCCCGTACGCGGCGCGGGTGGCCGCGATGTTCCGGGCAATGTAGGGCGCCTCCCGGGAGGCCTCGTTCGGCCGGACCTGGAACTGCTGGACGATCGCCGGGTAGATACCTCCCACCACCAGGGCGGACAGCACCAGTATTCCGGCGGACAGCAGGGGCAGCGTCCATCCCCGCTGGAAGATGTTGTAGATGAACAACACCGCGCACAGCAGTGAGATGAACAGCAGGATGAGCTTCGCGGGAAGTACCGCGTGCGTGTCGGTGTAGGACGCTCCGTGCACCGCCCCGCGTGAGGAGAAGACCAACCCGAAGCGGTCGAGGTAGTAGGCCCATGCCTTCAGCAGGGCCAGCAGGCCCAGCAGGACGGATATGTGCGCCTTCGCCGCCGGCACCACCCGTTCACCCTGCGTCTGCAGCCGGATACCGCCGAACAGGTAGTGCGTCACCAGCGTCACCAGCAACGACAGCACCACGATGGTCAACAGAAAGCCGAGCAGGAAACGCTGGAACGGGTAGGTGAAGGCGTAGTAGCTGATGTCCCGGTGGAACTGGGCGTCGCGCTGCCCGAAGGACTCACCGTTGCGCCACAACAGCCAGGTCCGCCACCGGCCGGACGCCGAGACACCCGCTACTATGCCGAACAGGATCGACACGCCGAACAGGATCAGGACCGCGTACGGTTCGATGGCGGCCCGGTAGCGCTCGAGATTCTGCTGCTCGAGGGAGAGCGGGCGTACCGACGGCCGCAGCCGGTACGCGAGCAGCAGGTTGGCGCCCACCGCGACAGCCATCAGCGCGCCGAAGATGACGAACAACAGGATCCGCGTCGACAGGACGGTGTTGAAGACCTTGCCGAAGCCGACCGACCGGAAGAAGAGCAGGTCGGTGTAGACCCGGGTGAAGACGCCGAGCAGAACGACCAGAACGATGAGCACGACCAGAGTGGGGATGAGGATGCGGGTACGCGCCACCAGTGGCCTGCGGGCTGCTGCCACTCGCTTCTCCTTGTGTCGGGGGCACACGACCGGGTTGTCCACCTGGAAGGCAACCTACGCCAGTGCCCGACTGGCACCATCGGAGAGGATGGGCTAGTGAGCAGCCCCGACATCAGTGAGTTGACCTCCGTTGTGCTGGAGGTCGAGCGGCACGTGGCCGATCTGGGCTGGGACCAGCCCAGTCAGGTGTACGCGCTGGCGGACACGTCCGACCTCGTCGCCCGTGAACCGGCCCTGGCCGCGCACGTCGGCCAGATCGTCCCTGGCTCGCTCACCCCGGTCGAGCAGGAGCCCCTGCCCGTCGGGCGCCTCGACGAAGTACTGGCCGGCATCGGCTGGCCGCCGGAGGTTCTCGGCTGCGTCCTGGTCACCGAACTCGTCGTGCTGCCCCCGAGCGCCGAGCAGGAAGCCCCCTACGAGGAGGCGGACATCGAACTCTGGGCGGCCAACCATCCCGAACGCCAGGACGTGCGGCTCGCGGTCGGGGTGACCCGCGACGGGCAGCACGCGTCCTGCCTGCGGGTACGTGGGGACGAGGAGCTGGTGGTCGACCCGGACCTCGCCGACGGCCTCGTGGACGGCCTGCTCGCAACCTTTCGCTGACCACACCGGCCGCCCGTTTCCCGACCGGGGCGGGCCTGCCGGCCGGTGCGTCCGTCGGGTGGCCGGCAACCAGCCGCCCGGGACGGTTGTTCTCAGGCGGGTGGGGCTTCTCAGACGGATGGGATGCTCAGCAGGTGGGGACGTTCGCCTGGGGGTTGTCGGCGAGGGCGTGCAGGTCGCCGATGGCGTCCTTCAACGTTTCGACCCGGATGAGCCGGAGGCCGTCCGGCGCGGACTCCCGGGCGTCCGCGCAGTTCCCGGCCGGGACGAGGAAGGCCATCGCACCGGACCGGCGGGCGCCGAGGAGCTTCTGCTGGATGCCCCCGATCGGCCCGACCGTGCCGGCGGCGTCGATGGTGCCGGTGCCCGCGATCGTCTGGCCGCCGGTGAGCTGTTCGGGCCCGAGAAGGTCGACTATGCCGAGAGCGAACATCAGCCCGGCGCTCGGCCCACCCACGTCCTTGAGCCTGATCGTCACCGTGAACGGGTAGCTGCGCTTCTCGGTGGTGATGATCCCGATGACCGGCCGGCCCTGGTCGTCCGGCGCGGGCACCGTTGTGATGTCGGCCCGCGCGGGCTCGCCGCCGTCCCGGACGTAGGAGATGGTCACCGGCTGCCCGGGGCGGACCCGCGCTATCTCGTCCCGCAACTGCCCCTGTGTGGTGACAGCGGTGCCGTTGACGGACACGATCACATCGCCCGGCAGCAGCTTGCCCTCGGCGGGCAAGCGCTCACCGAGCCGGTAGACGACCACGGACGTCCCGGTCGCGGCGACACCGAGCTCACCGAGAGCCGCGGCGGTCGCCTGGTCCTGCGAGTCGATCATTGCCACGGTGTTTTCCTGGCGGATCTGCTCGTCACTGGTGCCCGGCGGCTGGACCAGTTCCCGGGGCACCACGGCCTGGTCGCTGTTGAGCCAGCCGCGGACCGCGCCGAGGACGTTGAGCCGGGGAATCTCCTCGACCGTCGTCAGCTCAAGCCGCCCCGAGGTCGGGTAGGTCTGCCGGCCCTCTATCTCGATCAGCGGCTTGCCGTCGGGACGTCCGAGCGTGTCGGTGACCGGCCCAGGCGAGAGCAGCACGAACGGCACCGGCAGCCACAGCCCGATGACCACGAGCAGTAACGACAACGTGGACGCAACAACGAGTGTCTGGATACGCCGCGTCATGTTCGCAGTCTAGCGGGTTGACAAAAGGGCGATCATGGCTGTGGCGCAGGCGCTCGCGGGCCCGCAACGACCGGGCCACGCGAGCGGATCCAGCACGGACGGGCGGCTACGGCGCGTCCGGCGACCGCGGGTCCGGTGGGCGGCCGCCGGCTCGGAACGTCCCGTTCCGATCATGGCTGGACGGGTCACGGGACGAGTGCAGCGGCCGCGCCAGAGCGGCCATGCTGCGCCGGTAGCCCTCAACGGTGATCAGTGCTTCGGGCCGGCGTTCCGGGCGCGAACGCAGGGCGAACCAGACAAGGGTGACCAGAACGGCGACAGGCGGAATAAGCAGGAACCACATGGCGGCCTCAGCGTCGAGACGGGGGAAGGGAGGCGACCTTCATGGTAGAGGCACGTTCAGCAGGCGCCCACCCACTCCGACGAACCATCCGTAAAGACCTGCCGCTTCCAGATCGGCACCTGGGCCTTGACCTCGTCGATCAGGTGACGACAGGCCACGAACGCCTCGTCACGGTGCGCGGCTCCCACCGCGACGACAACGGCGATGTCACCGATACCGAGCAGACCAGTGCGATGGGTGACAGCAACGGCCAGTACCGGATGGGCGGCAGCCACGCCGGCCGCCACCCGTGCGATCTCGGCTCCGGCACGCGGGTGGGCGGTGTACTCCAGTTCGGTGACCGCACACCCATGGTCGTGGTCGCGCACCGTGCCCACGAAGAGCGCGACCGCCCCCACCCCGGGCCCGCGGACGGCACGCAGGCACTCGTCGACCGACAGTTCCTCCGCCCGCACCGACCCGATGACGACCCGTCCCACGCTCGGCCGGCCAGCCGCGTCGCGGGCACCGCGGCACAAGTCGGATCCAGCGTGGATATCGATGTCGCCCATGTGCCCGACCGTAACCCGACCGCAGGGCACTCACCCGGACGGTGCCGGCCCCGAGCTGCCGCGGACGTCGCCGGGGATGTCCCGGTACCGACACCCGACGGGTGTGGAGACGGAGCTCACCGACGGCCGGGGGCAGCCGCCAGCCGGAACGCGATAGTTGGGACGTGACAGCCTGAACGCGACAGTTGGGACGACGGTGTGATCCAGCGGCGACCGGCGGACGGGTTGTCCGGCTCGTGGCTTTCACCGGCGCTCATGGGCCGCCCCGTCGATAATCCCGGTGACGTCGTTTCGGCATCGCCAGGAAAACGCACTACCGTTGGTGCATGTCCGGATCCAGGGTCCATGAACCGCAGCGCACCTCCTCCCGGCGGGGACGGCGGCGATGAGCGGCGGCTTCCCCTTCGGCTTCACCCCGGGCGGTTCGTCCTCGGGCGGCTCGGGTGGCGGCTCCGGCATGCCGTTCGGCACCGGAGCCCCGTTCTTCGCCGAACTCGAACGCCTGCTGTCCTGGCACGACGGACCGGTCAACTGGGAGCTCGCGCGCCAGGTCGCGGTACGCACCCTCGGTGATGGCGACCGGGCCGTCACCGATGCCGACGTCGAGGCCGTCCGGCAGGCTGTCCGACTCGCCGACGTCTGGCTCGACCCCGTGACGACCCTGCCTGCCGGGGCCACGGCCGCCGAGGGGTGGACGCGGGGCAGATGGATCGAGGTGACGCTGCCCGTCTGGCGGACGCTGTGCGATCCGGTGGCCGCCCGGGTCGCCGAGGCCATGCGCGGCGGTATCTCCGGCGGGCTCGCGCAGATAGGCGATCTCGGTGCCGGGCTGCCACCGGAGCTCGCCGCGCAGCTCCCGCCCGGTCTTGACCTGGGCCAGCTCGCGTCCGCGGGCGGCCCGATCATCCAGATGATCGACAGAATCGGCGGAATGCTGTTCGGCGCCCAGGTCGGCGAGGCGATGGGCCTGCTGGCCAGCGAGGTGGTCTCCGCCACCGACGTCGGGCTGCCGCTGGGCCCGGCCCGCACAGCCGCGCTCGTACCGGCCAACGTCGAGGCGTTCGGCACCGGCCTGGAGGTCGACCCCACCGAGGTCCGGATCTACCTGGCGTTGCGCGAAGCCGCGTCCCAGCGTCTGTACGCCCACATCCCGTGGCTGCGCGGGCACGTCCTCGGCACGGTCGAGGAGTACGCGCGGGGTATCACCGTCGACCCGAACGCGGTCTCGCGTGCGATGACGATGCTCGACCCGTCCAGGTTGATGGATCCGTCCCGGCTGATGGACCCGGCGAGTTTCGCCGAAGCGCTCGGTGGTGACGTCTTCGACGACGCGACCACGCCCGAGCAGACCGCGGCGCTGGCCCGCCTCGAGATGATCCTCGCGCTCATCGAGGGGTGGGTGGAGACGGTCACCGACGCCGCCGCGGCGAAGAACCTGCCGGCGGCGTCCAGGCTGCGCGAGATGGTGCGTCGGCGACGGGCCGAGGGCGGGCCGGCCGAACAGACTTTTGCCACGCTCGTCGGCCTCAACCTGCGTCCCCGCAAGCTGCGCGAGGCAGCCGCGCTGTGGGCCGCCGTGGGCGAGGCCAGAGGGATCGACGGGCGGGACGCGCTGTGGGCCCATCCCGACCTGCTCCCGGACGCCGACGATCTCGCCGACCCGCAGCGGTTCGCCACCAGCGATACCGGCAGTACTTTGGGTGACCCCATCTCAGAGCTCGAGCGGCTCCGGGACACCCCGCCGCCAAAGTCACCGGATGAGCCGCCGGACGAGCCGCCCGGGCCAGGAGGCACACACGACCCGGATCCGCCCGATGGTCCGCGCGGCGGTCGTTGACCGTAACCACCATGCGGCCATAGCTTGACGGGCACGAAACCCCCGGTCATCGGAGAACCCTCCAGAAGGGGAAGCTGGAGAGTTCAACCGCATGCCGGGGGTTTCTCCCATCCGACGTATGTGTCGTCGCTACCCACCGCGACGCACCGGCCGGTCGGGCAGGGACGCGCGGGCCGGCCGGGCAAGCCGGCCGCGGCACGGCTGCCGGCGCCAGCCCCGCGACCGTCCAGCGTCAGCTGGCGGCGACCACCGGCGCGAACGAAGGCGGCCGCCGGTCCAGCTGTGCCTGGATCCCCTCGGCAGCCTCACCGTTGGCCATGGTCGTGGCCTGGGCGAGCGCCTCCCACTGCAGCACCTGCTCGATGTCGTCCTCACCCCGCAGCGCGACCTTGGCCAGCCGGGTCGCGACCGGGGCCGCCGCAACGATCCGCAGCGCGGTCTCCAGCGCGGTGGCGACCAGGTCGACGGCCGGCACCACCGCGTTGACCAGACCGATGTCCACGGCCTCCCGCGCGTCGACGGACCGCCCGGTAAAGATCAGTTCACGGGCCCGCAGCACCCCCACGGCCTCCGGCAGCAGCCGGGTGGCGGCCATCCCCGGATGCATCCCCAGCCGGGTGAAGGGAGCGGAGAAGGTTGCTCCCTCGGCCGCGAACCGCAGGTCACAGGCAAGCGCCAGGCACAGGCCGGCGCCCACCGCGGCGCCGTTTACCGCGGCGATCGTGGGCACCTCCAGCGATCTGATCTTCAGCCAGGTTCGGTAGAAGGGGAGCATCTTCGCCCGCAGCCGGTCCGCGCCGGAGTCGACGTTGCGCCTCGGGTCGATCCAGTCGAGGTCGCCGCCCGCGCAGAACGCGCGCCCCTGCCCTGTGACGATGACGGCCCGCACATCGGGATCGGCACCGATCTCGTCCAGCGCCGCTGACCATTCCGCGGTCAACGCCACGGTCATCGCGTTGCGCCGTTCGGGCAGGGCCAACGTCAGCAGGACCACGCCGTCGGCGGGACGTTCGACCAGCAGCGGTTCGGACACAATCGACTCCTGAAGGCCCACGTTGTCTGGTTGATGTTGCCTGGTTGATATGGGCGAAGGCGGCGCGGTCGTGTTTTTCCCGCCCCGTCAGCGGCCCTCCCGAGCGTAGAGCCTCACGGCTTCCGGTGCTGTCGGACATGACCGGGCACGCACCGCTTCCACCATGGCACGTCATCGGCCCACCACTGTCCCATCACCGACTCCACTACTGGGCCACCATCGGCTCCGCCGCCGGCTCCACTACTGCCGCGGGAGTAGGCGGCGAACACGGCAACCACTGTGGGACAACGGAAAACCAGCCACGGCCCCGGCCAGGGGGTGGCGCGCGGCGGGATTCCCGACCTGAGGAGGATGGCTCCCGGCCGGCTGTTGGTGCCGGCTTTCTTCGTTGCGCTTCGTTACGAACCCGCGGCCCGTCAGCGGGCGCCGGTGAGAGGGAGAACGAGTGGCAGAGACGTACGAGGGCTACTGCGTCAAATGCAAGGACAAACGGCATTACCAGGGTGAGGTCCGGGTGAGCGAGTCCGGGCGCCGGATGGCGCGGGGCACCTGCCCGGTCTGCGGAACCACGATCAACAGAATCCTCGGCAAGGCGCCAGCCTCATAGTTCCCCGACAGTCCCCCGAGGGATGGTCCGTCCCCAGGCTCTGATCCCCAGGCCGGGCGGATCCCCGAGGCCGCCGAGCGCGCGGCGAATCATCGCGCGCTCGGCGGCTGTACGGCCCTCCCGCGGCCATGGCTCCCGACGCCGCCGTCTGCGAGAACCGTCTTGGCACGCGCACGGGTGGCCGCTCGCCCGGATGAGCACGCGGCCCGGCAGCCAACGGCCGACTCTCCGGGCGGCCGCGCACAGGCGCTGCCCATCCAGGTGGGCAGCGTCAGCACCAACCGTCTCGGCGCGTCACTCGGCAACGCCACGTGGTGACAAGCGGGCCTCTGCGGCGACCGCGGCCTGGCAGGGACTTGTCCACAACCACCGGCGCACCCTCCTCGACACCGGTTGCATATCCACAGAAAAACGGACATATATTCACAGCGGGGAACAGCGTGAGACCATATGATCACGATCCGGTCACCTGCTGTCGGGGAGGACGCCGATGCGCCCCATGCTCAAACCCGGCCTGCGCCGGCTCTGGCGGGACGGAGCCACCCTCCAGATCGGTGTCGACCCGGCGCGGGCGATCGTCCTCGGCGGGCTGACAGCGCGGGACGCCTCCGTGCTCGACCTGCTGGACGGTACCCGCTCCCGTGAGCAGGTCCTCAGTTCGCTGGACGCCACCCGGGCGGAGCTCGTCCTCCTGCTGGAGCGGACGGGCCTGCTGGCGGACGCCGGCCCGGCCGGCCAGTCCTCACCACCCGTGCTGGACCAGGAGCGCCTCCAGCCGGACCTGGCCGCGATGGCCCTGGGCTCGGCCGACCCGAGGCATGCCCGGCGAGCGATGGCGGCCCGCGGCCGGGCCCGGATCCAGGTCCGCGGAGCGGGCCGGATCGGCGCTCAGGTGGCGGCCCTGCTGGCCGCCGCCGGGGTCGGGCAGGTGGTCGTCGACGACACCGGTACGACCAGGGCGGCCGATGTCGCGCCGGGCGGAGCCCGTCTCGACGACGTCGGGCGGCCCCGTTCGGTCGCCGCCACCGCGGCGATCGCGCGGGTGACACGCCCGCACACGTCACGCCAGTACCGGCATCCAGCGCCGTTTCGCCCCGATCTGGTCGTCGTCACACCGGCCGGCATACCGGTCGTCCACCCGCAGGAGGCGCTTGAGCTGGAACGCTCCGGCATCCCGCATCTGCTTGCCGGCGTTCGTGAGACCACCGCGGTGATCGGACCGCTCGTCCTGCCCGGGGTGACCTCGTGTCTGCACTGCCAGCATCTGCGTCGCCACGCGATGGAACCGTCCTGGCCGCTACTGGCCCTGCAGATGTCCCGCCGTCCGGACACCGGGATCGATGCCTGCGACGTGGCGCTGGCCACCGTCGCCGCCGGGCTCACCGCCATGCAGGCGCTCACCCTTGTCGACCACGGCGACCGTGGCATCGCCCGGCCCGGTCAGGCCCAGGTGTCGCAGCAGCCGTGTCGACCGACGGCCGACGAGTTGCCGACCATCGACGGGACGCTGGAGATAACAATCTCCGATCTTCGGCTCAGACGCCGATCGTGGTCGATCCACCCCTCGTGCCCCTGCCGCAGCGCCCGGCGGATGGCAGCCGCGAGCACCGGGGCAGCCGGCGGCTGGCCGGTGGGCGGGGATCCGGTGGGCGGGGATCCGGACGAGGCCGACACCCTCGAGCGGACGCAACGAGCATCGTGACCAGAGACGAGCATCGCGACCAAACGAGCGTCGTGACCAGGCGGAGCGGGGCCCCGCCACCGGTCCGCCATCAGCCAGGCCAGCCATCTCGACTACAGAAAGTAGTATTAAAATCCCAAGCGGCGTTCCCTCCTGCCTCCCGCCCGCAGAACAGGCACGATGGAGTTGTGTCCGAAATCCCAAAACGCGCGGTCGTCCGCACCGCCAAGCTGGCAAGCCTCCCTCTCGGCTTCGCTGGACGGGCCACGATCGGCGCAGGTAAGCGACTCGGCGGGCGCCCCGCCGAGATCGTCGCCACGGAGCTGCAGCAGCGGACCGCCGCCCAGGTTTTCCGCGTCCTCGGGGAGCTCAAGGGCGGCGCGATGAAGCTCGGGCAGGCACTGTCGGTCTTCGAGGCGGCACTGCCCGAGGAGATCGCCCGGCCCTACCGGGCGGCGCTGACCAAGCTCCAGGACACCGCGCCCGCCCTGCCCGCGGCTTCGGTCCACCGGGTGCTCGCCGGCGACTTCGGCACGGACTGGCAGACGAACTTCCGCAGCTTCGACGACGCGCCGGCCGCCGCCGCCAGCATCGGCCAGGTACACCGCGCCGTGTGGGCGGACGGCCGAGATGTCGCCGTCAAGATCCAGTATCCGGGCGTCGGCCCGGCGCTGCTCAGCGACCTCACCCAGCTCGGGCGCGCGGCTCGGCTGTTCAGCGCCATCGCCCCCGGTCTGGACATCAAGCCGCTGGTCGCCGAGCTGAAGGAGCGCATCCTCGAGGAGCTCGACTACCGCCTGGAGGCGGCCTGGCAGACGGCCTTCGCCGAGGCGTTCGATCACGACCCCGACATCCACGTGCCCAGCGCCGTCGCCGCGACCGACCATGTGCTGGTCACGGAGTGGATCGACGGCAAACCCCTGTCAACGATCATAAACAGCGGCACGGACACCGAACGTGACCGGGCCGGGCTGCTGCTCGTGCGTTTCCTGTACTCGTGCCCGGCGCGGGCCGGGCTGCTGCACTCCGACCCGCATCCCGGCAACTTCCGGCTGCTGCCGGACGGCCGTCTGGGCGTGTTGGACTTCGGCGCGGTCAACCGTCTCCCGGACGGGCTGCCCGAACCCGTCGGCCGGCTCAGCCGGCTGGCGCTGGACGGCAACGGGGAGGCGGTCCTGGCAGGCCTGCGGGCGGAGCGGTTCATCCTGCCGACGGTGAAGATGAAACCGGCGGACCTCCTCGACTACCTGGTACCGCTCCTCGAGCCCGTCGCCACCGAGACGTTCCGCTTCTCCCGCGACTGGCTGCGGGGCGAGGCCGTCCGGCTGGGCGACCCCCGCTCCCCCGCGGCCCAACTCGGCCGCCTGCTCAACCTGCCCCCCTCCTATCTGCTGATGCACCGTGTCACCC
>NZ_CAAAFS010000071.1:0-25707 GCF_900634755.1 Protofrankia symbiont of Coriaria myrtifolia | reverse complement strand
CCCGCGGCCCAACTCGGCCGCCTGCTCAACCTGCCCCCCTCCTATCTGCTGATGCACCGTGTCACCCTGGGCGCGATCGGCATCCTCTGCCAGCTCGGCAGCGTGGGGGCGTTCCGCGCCGAGATGGAGTACTGGCAGCCCGGCTTCGCCCAGCCCGGATCGGCGGCGGCCGAGCACGCGGCCCGGGCGAACCGGCCCGGGCGCAAGCTGCCGGGGCTCGCCGTCGAAATGAGCGCCGGTATGATCAGGCCGCTGGCGTCCACGTCCTCGCAGGGCCTGTTCGTCCCGCCACGGCTACCGGACGGGCCGCCGGACGCCCCGGTGGTGATACCGCAGCCCTCGGCAACAGCCGACATCGACGACCGCAGCACCAGCGACGATCACGACAGAGACGGCGATGGCAGGGTCGGCGTCGATCGCGGGGATGGCGACAGCGCACCCGATTCGTCACGGCCTGCAACGACGCGGCAGCGACGCCGCCCCACCACGCAGCCGCCCCTGGCCGACGACCTGGTCAGCCGCCCGGCTGACGGCCCAGCCAGCGCGCCCGCCCCACGCACACCGTCCTCCGACACCGGCGCCCCGCCCAGACAGCCGAAACGGGCCAGACAGCCGAAGCAGCCGAAGGTCCCAGCTCCGCCCAGGCCCCGCGACGCCACCGGCGAGCAGGCCGTCTCCAGCGCGGTGGTCCCCGACAACAGCCGGCCCGACGACGCCGCCCACTCCGTCACTCACACCACAGCCGCTCACACTCCGCCCGCGGCTGCCCCCGACAGCACCTGAGCCGCCCGGGGCAGCCCCGCGGAACACACCCGCAGCCAGCCAGAGCACGCGGTCAGCCGGGCAGATGGGCGTAGACGACGACCTCGCTGTCAGTGCCGATGCTCAGCCGGCCCGCCGCGGCGGCGAAACGCTCGGCGTCGGGCAGCGTGAACGGCAGTTCCGCGTCCGGGTCCGACAGCTCACCGGCAAGATCGACAAAGGCCGCCCCGGGGATGTGGGCACGCTCGTAGTCCGGCCGTCCGCTGGCCACCTGAAGCCCCTTGACGCCGGGCGGGCGGCTGATGTGCGCGGTCGCGTCGAAGACACGCAACGCGGGATCCCCGAGGCGCGCGGCGAGCGCGGCGGCATCGATCAGCGGCGAGAGCGGTCGCGACACACCCGCCAGTATGACATCGCACACCAATCGGCCACCCGGCGTATCAACCGACCGTAAAGGGCACCGGCCGCGCCCCGGCCCAGCCGGACGGCAGTTCCGCTCACCCGAACAGCCCGACCCGTACGGCTCGCAGCGGCAGGACCGTCTGCGATCACCGCCGGAGGAGCCTCCCCCTCAGCGCTCTCGACGTGTCCCGGGATTCGCGCCTCCGGACGTTACGCCGGCGATCTGTTTTTCCGATGGCGCCATAGGCGTCCTTGCGGCGCACCGGAATTCATGTGAGCATTTCATCGGCATCGTCACCGGATTAGTTCGAAGAATGTTCATCCGCCGGCAGCCGGCGGAGACCGTGACCGCGGCATTCCAGCAGGATAATTTCGTGGCACCCGTGCCGAGAGAGGGATGTGGACGTGTCCGTTGCGCCGCAGGTTGTCTTCGACGCCTTTCATCCCGCGCACCGCTCCAACCCCTACCCGCGGTACGCGGCCGTCCGCGATTTCGCCGCGCTGTACCCGATCAGGCCGGACATTCTCATGGCGACGCGCTATGAGGAGTGCTCGGCGGTCTTCACGGACGCGCTGTGGGGCCACGGCTACGAGGCGGGCATCAACCCTTTCCGGCCAGGAGTGGTTCCCGACGATGTGCCGGGGTCGATGCTGCGGATGGACCCGCCGGACCACACGCGGATACGAGGGCTGGTCAAACGGGCGTTCGTCCCGCGCAACACCGAGGGGCTCTGGCGGCGGATCGAAGATCTCGTCAACACGCTGCTCGACACGGCGATCGAGGCCGGTGAGGTCGACCTGATGGAGGCGTTCGCGCGGCCACTGCCGCTCACCGTCATCGGCGACCTGCTCGGCATCCCGCCCGAGGACCACCCGGCCGTCCAGAAGTGGTCGCTGGAGATCGTCCGCGGCACGGACCCGGACATCCTGCAGTCGCCCGAGAGCCTGGCGCGCAGGCCGGAGGCCATGCGGGAGTTCGAGGCGTACTTCGCGGCGCTACTCGCGCGGCGTCGCGAGAATCCTCGCGACGACATGCTGAGCGGGATGTGCGCGGCCGAGGACCGCGGCGAACTGAGCGGCCGGGAGGCGCTCGGACTGGCCGTGGGGCTGCTGATCGGAGGGTACGAGACCATCTCCGACCTGATCGGCAAGGGTGTCGTGGCCCTGCTGCGCAACCCCGACCAGATCGCGCTCTGGCTCGCCGATCCCGGTCTCGCGGCGCCTGCTGTCGACGAACTGCTCCGCTACGAGCCGCCCGTACAGTTCACCCACCGGGTCGCGCTGGCGGAACGGGAACTGGCCGGGCACACGTTCGCGCGGGGGGACGGCATCGTCGTCCTGACCGCCGCCGCCAACCGCGACCCCGCCGTGTACACCGATCCGGAGCGTCTGGACATCACCCGGTTCGCCGGCCGCGCCCCCGCGCCGCGCCACCTCTCGTTCAGCGAGGGGCTCCACTACTGCCTCGGCGCGCACCTCGGCCGGCTGGAGACCCAGATCGCCGTGGACACCCTCCTGCGCCGCGCCCCCGGGCTCTCCCTGACCGACGAACCCGTCTGGCGTGACACGGTCGCCATCCACGGGCTGGACACCCTTCCGGTCCGCCTCCGGGACTGACCATCGACTGGCCGCCGACCGGCCACCACGGCATCCGGCCCACCGCATTCCGAGGAGACCAGTGAGCGCGCACGAAACGGACATCGAGCCGGACGTCGCCACCTCTCGCGCCGACGTGCCGCGGGCCGTCTTCGACGCGTTCAGCCCCGAGCACTGGCCCGACCCCTATCCCTGGTACGCCGCGGCCCGCGCGGCCGACCCGCTTTTCCCCACTCCGCTGGGTGTGCATCTGGTGACCCGCTACCAGGACTGCGCGGCCGTTCTCCAGGACAACAACTGGAGCCACGCCCACGAGGCCGAGTTGTTCCATCCCGGCGTCGACCAGCTCGACCTGCCAACCTCGTTCCTCTGGATGGATCCGCCCGACCACACCCGGCTGCGCGGGCTGGTCAGCAAGGCGTTCACCCCGCGTACAGTGGCCGACCTGCGCCCCCGCATCGAGCGGCTCGTCACCGACCTGTTCGACGCGATCATCGAGGCCCGCGAGGTCGACGTGATCACCGCGTTGGCCTACCCGTTGCCGCTCACCATCATCGCCGAACTGCTCGGCGCGCCGGCCGAGGACCACCCGAACCTCCAGCGCTGGTCGGGGGCGCTCGCCCGCGGGTTCGACCCCGATCCGCTCCTGCTGCCCGAGGAGCGTGACGCACGCTCCCAGGCCGCCCGCGAGTTCGTGGCCTACTTTCGCGCCCTCATCACCCGGCGTCGCGCCGAACCCGCCGACGACCTGATCAGCGGACTCGCCGCCGTCGAGGAACAGGGCGACATCCTCACCGAGAACGAGATGCTCGCGACCTGCGTCACGCTGCTGGTAGCCGGACACGAGACGAGTGTCAATCTGGTCGCCAACGGCATCCTGGCGTTGATCCGTAACCCGGACCAGTACGCCCTGCTCCGGTCCGCCCCGGAGCTGGCGGCGCCCGCCGTCGAGGAGATGCTGCGTTACGACTCGCCGGTGCACATGACCACCCGTCTCGCCCACCAGCGGGCGCAGCTCGCCGGGCACACGTTCGGCGCCGGCGACGGCGTCGTGCTGCTCTTCGGCTCGGCCAACCGGGACCCGGCGGCGTTCCCCGACCCCGAGCGATTCGACATCACCCGGTACGCGGGCCAGACCCCCGCGAAACGTCATCTCACGTTCAGCCTCGGCATCCACTACTGCCTCGGCGCACCGCTCGCACGCCTGGAGATGGAGATCGTGCTGCGTGAGCTCATCCGGCGAGGAATCACGATGACGCCTCTCGCGGACGACCTCGCCTACCGCAGGAACCTCGTCCTGCGCGGCATCGCCAGCTTCCCGGCCCGCTTCGAGCAGCAGAGCAGCGCGGCGGTGCCGTAGCGCCGCCTCCCGCCGCGGTGAACGCGCGACACGCCGGCGGGCACCGGCCCCTTGGCCGGAGGTCCCCACGCCGGGATGACAGCCCGGACCATAAGCCGCAAGCGGTCGAATCCGGAGCCGACGCCTATCCCGTCCCGACACGGGACGCTGGACCGCCGCGCGGACCGGGCCGCGCTGGACATCCGCTTCACGGAGTGCCGATGGCGAGTTCACCCCGCATACAGGATGATCAGTGTCGCATGGTGGCCGATGACGTTCTGGTCTAGAGGATTCTCGGGCGACGTAAGCATTTCAGGACCGCCGCCGTCTTCGCTGTGTCAACGACCCGAATTGATCAGCTGCTTGGACGGGGCGGCATCACCGGTGCCGCGCTGGCGGGCCGCGCGGGCGCCGCGGATGCCGAGCCAGCCGACCGCCGAGCCGATCGCGAGGGAGACGACGGTCAGAACCAGGTGGACGGTGAAGAAGCCGGTCGGTCCGTCGCCCCAGGAACGATCATCCTTCCATATGTTCCGAAGGAAGTTCGGCCAGATCGCCCACGTCCAGACACCGACGGCGATCAAGAACCAGGACGCGCGCTTCGAGAGAGTCACCCGTCCAGCTTCGCACCCCACCGGCGGACGAGCCGCCCCAGAGCCATCACACTACGTGAAGATAGACACACCCGGCGGGACCAGTACCTAGGTTACAAGTGAATGCTCTACGAGTTCGGCCAGATCACCCACCGTCCACACACCAACCGCGATCAGGAACCACGAAGCCCGCTTCGACAGAGCACCCACCAGCCTGACATCCGCGGACAGCCGTGGCCTCCTGATGGGAGTGCGAGTTCGGACACGCTGACCGCCATAAGGTGTGACCGGTAGATATCACCATCCGCAGCCGCCTATGAGCATGTGCCGCGCTGTTCACCAGAACAGACAGAACCCCGGTGGCTTGCCGCCCAAGCGGTAGAGGTCATCCGAGGTCTCTGTCGAAAGCTTAGAAGACCGGTGCACCGATGTCCAATCCTCTGTCCCCGTCCCATGCCTCCTGGCTCCGCCACAGGTTGAGCCCCGAACGTCTCGGCCCATACGAACAGGCATGCGGTGGTGACATCGTCAGCGCGGTTGCCCTCTACGAGTGGAACAGTGCCGCCAGCGCCGGCTTCCACGAGGTCCTGGGCCTGCTCGAGGTCGTGCTGCGCAACGCACTTCATGACCAGCTCACGGCATGGCACTCGCACCGGCACCAGGCCAGCGAATGGTGGGACGATCCGGCCAGAATCCTCGAAGCCCGCGGACGCCAGGACATCGCGGACGCCAGGTCCAGGCTCCGACGCGACAGCAGAGTCATCACTCCTGGCCGGGTCGTCGCCGAGCTGACCTTCGGCTTCTGGCGCTACCTCCTGTCCCGACGCTACGAGACGTCCCTCTGGACACCCGCGCTCCGCCACGCTTTCCCGGGCCTTCGCCCCGCCCGGCGCGCAACCGTCTACGACCCGGTCAACAGACTTGTCCGCCTCCGCCTCCGCCTCCGCCTCCGCCTCCGCAACCGCCTCCGCAACCGCATCGCGCATCACGAACCGATCCGCAACCGGCCGCTGGAGCAGATGCACGCCGACCTGCTACGCGTGGCCGGCTACCTGGACTCCGACGTCCAGGCATGGATCCAGGAGCGGAGCCGCGTACCCCGCCTCCTGCTCAGCCGACCGGTCCCGGAAGTACCTGCGCCACAGCGGTCGTCTGAGCCAGTACCTGGGTCATAAGCGAAGGTTCCGCACGCTCGGCCGGATCCCCTACGTCCACGCGCCGACACGGTCAGGAATCGGCCGCCCGCTTCGGCAGCGTTCCTGGAGTCACCGGCCTGACCTCGCCCTGACCAGGTCGTGCGCCGACGTTCGGTCAGGTGTCCGTGGCGGTGGAGGGGGCGAGGTAGAGGAAGCCGTAGGCCTCGTCGCGGAAGGGGATGTCGGCGGCGCGCAGGGCGGCGTCCCAGTCGCCGGTGCGGGACGGGTCGGCGCCCTCGCTGCCGTGGTCCGCGGTCAGCAGGATGACGGTGTCGTCGGCGAGGCCACGAGCTTCCAGCAGGTCGAGGAAGACGCCGAGGCGCCGGTCGGCGTCGGCCATCGACGCCCGGGACTGCGGCGAGTAGGGCCCGCCACCGTGATGCCCGGTGTCGGTCACCGTGGTGTTCCACCAGGTGAACGCGGGCGGCTCGGCGGCCTGCTCGCCCCACAGCTGGCGGATCTGCGCCAGGCCGAGCGCGTCCACCTGGGTCGACCAGGCGTAGTCCGGGTCGGCGGCGACCCACTCCTGGGTCGCGTGCGGGTCGTCCGCGGCGGACGGCAGATGCTCGCCCAGCCCGCCGGCACCGGCAGTGCTGTTCATCGCCCGGACCAGCCCGAACGTCGAATACGTCGCGCCCCGGTCGATCGGCTCGTTGACGCAGGCCGTCGACACCCCGGGCCGGGCCGCGGCGATCGCCTCGAACACCGTTCGCACCCCCGGCCGCAGCTGCTCGCAGGCCCGATGCCAGGTGGACGCGTCGTTGGCGACGATCCGCCGCCCGGTCTCCCGGTCGAAGTAGGCGTTGTTGAGGATGCCGTGCCGCCCTGGGCCGACGCCGGTGAGCGCGCTGGTGTGGTTCGCCAGGGTCACGCTGGGGAACTCCGCGACCGCGCCGCCGGTAAGGGCAACACCGCGGGCCAGCAGGCGGGCGACCGCCGGCAGTTCGCCGGCGCCGGCCATGGCCAGCAGGTCGTTGCAGTTCACGCCGTCCCAGAGCAGGCCGACGACATGCCGGGCGCCGGGCGCGCACAGCTCCGCCAGAGCCCGGCCGTCGACATCCGGCCCGGCCAGGTCGGCCAGGTCATCCAAGCCGTCCAAGCCGTCCAAGCCGGGCAGACCCCTCGGGCCGGCCGCGCCGCCGGGCACCCCATCCGGACCTGTCATGGACGCCCCGGCCAGGTAGGCCAGGGTCGGCGCGACGTCGACGACGCGGGCGTGACGGTCGAGCGACCCCCGTCCGTGGACGCCGGCGCCGGACAGCAGCAGCGGCGCCCGGGACTGGCCGGCGTCCAGCGAGCCGTGCTCGCCGAGATGCCCGCCGCGTTCCGGCCAGTGATGTGCCGCGCTGTGCACGACGACGACGTCTGGCGAGCGGGCCGGATCGGCGAAGACGGACGCGAGCCGCACCCCGGCGAGCGGGTAGGAGTTGCGGGCGTTCGGCGGCGAGGGGTCCCTGAGCGCCTGCTCCAACGGAACTCCGTGCATCGGGTCCCGCACGGCCACCGGGTCGCGCCCGCGCAGCACCTCCCAGGGGCTGTCGAGGCCGATGGTCAGCGACAGCCGCGAGGCACCGTCCGCGTTCGCGACGTGGAGCCATCCGTCGTCGACCCAGGCGACGAGGTCCACGATCCCGGCGAGCTCCGGTGCGGTGAGGACCGCGACCGCCGCGGCCACCTCACCACCGCCGGCCCGGCGAAAGGGCACGCCACCAGGACGCCCGGCGGGATGCCCGGTGGACGTATCGTCAGCAGGCTCGAGGAGCACATCGCCGGTGAGGCCGGCGGGCGCGTCGCCGGGGTGGCGTGGGCGGACGCCGTCATACCGGGTGTGGCCGTCGTCGACGGCCTGGGCCTCCGGTGGCTCGACGGCGGTGTCCACGGCGCCGGAAACCCCCGGCGCGCCGAGTTGGGCCGGCTGGACGGGCTTGCTGCTGGGCACAACCGAACACTACCGGCACCATCCGCCCCCGCCGGGAACACATGTCGACATCTCATGCCCGCTCGACATGCCCGCTCGACATGGTTGTCACGGCTGTCGCTACAGCAAATCGACAACAAATGTTGTCGCGACATCAAACACTGTCGAACCATGAGAACGCGGGAACAAACGGTCGCCAGGGCAGCCATTTCCACCCTCACTCTCTCGACCAGGATGGGACGTGGCCGGCGGTGTCCCAGAAACTGACGTATTAATTTCGGTACTGTTCGTACAGATTTCCGCATATGGCATCCGTATGTTTACCGGATGCCTGTCGGACGGCATCCCGGGGCTGCCGCCGGATGGATGGGAGCGCTCCGGTGGCAGCCCCGGGACATCCGATGTGGGATGCGGGCCGCGGTCGTCAGGCGGCGACGTTCTTGCGGGGGCGGCCGCGGGGACGCTTGCGCGGGACGACGGTGCCCGTGGCAACGAGTTCGCCACCCCACACGCCCCAGGGCTCGCACCGGTCGAGAGCGGCGGCCAGGCAGGCGTGCCGCAGCGGGCAGTCGACGCAGACCGCCTTCGCGGATTCGACGTCCTCGGGGGACTCCGCGAAGAACAGGTCCGGGTCGACGTCCCAGCAGGGCAGCGCCAGCTGGTCCCGCTCGATCCGGGCGACGATCGAGGGGTCGAACACCGGTGTCACCTCCGGCACTGAAGGAGAAGGAAAGGAATCGATCAGGAAATCGGTCAGGGGTGGTTCGACCGGGACAGCCGATTCGGTCAATGTCGCTCCGGGCGTTCGGTTGGTTCGGTGATTCGGTTGGTTCGGTCGGTTGGTCGGTCCGGCCGTCCGGCGAATCGGGTCGAAAAACAATCAGGGCCGCGGTTCCCGTCGGGGATCCGCGGCCCTGGTCGGCGCTCGGGTGGCCGGTCAGGCCAGGAGCAGACCTCGGGACGGACCCGGGACATACAGCGCCTTGCGCATCGTCGGTGCCTGGGCGCGGGCGTCCGTGGCCAGGGAGTGATGCGCGGCGGCTGCGCGAATTCGACGCGGATCGTCGGCGAACCCACGGGCGGCCTCGGAAGCGACGGACGCGGGTGCGCTCCCGAGGGGGACGGCCGCGACCGGACGGACCACACCACGCAGGCCGGGCGGGTATACCCGCCACACGAACGCGGCGACGATCCCCAGCATCCTCATGGGGACCACCTCCTTCGCGTTCGGGCCGGGCCTGACGTGCAGGTCGGGCGCAGGTCAGGCACGCTCAGCGCTCATCAGCACCGTAGAAGTCGGCCGCGGCGATCGCAACCTATTTTTCGCGCTTCCAAACCAGCACTCTTTGTAACCAATACAGTCAGTATCGTAGCTGAAAGTATTATGGCCGACACGGCTCCGGGGAACCGGGGATCCTGACGGCGGACGACGGGACGTCAACCGGATGGTTCCCGCCCGTCTACCAGGGCAAGCACGTCCTCGCCGTAGCGGTCGAGCTTGGCCTGGCCGATCCCTGGGATGCCCACCAGTTCGGCGACGGACGTGGGCCGGTGCTCGGCGATCGCCATCAGCGTCGCGTCGGTGAACACCACGAAGGCCGGCGCGCTCTGCTCCCTGGCCCGGGCGGAGCGCCAGGCCCGCAGCCGTTCGAAGAGCGCCTGATCGATGTTGGCCGGGCAGCCGTCGCACCTGCCCGCCCGGGCAGCCTGGCCCACCAGCGGACGCTCGCACACCCGGCAGCGCACCGCGGCGCGGCCGCGGGAACGCAGGGCGCCTGCGCCGTCCACACCCGGATGCGCCGGCCCACCCGCCGGCCTGCCCGCCGACGACGCCGAACGGGGCGCCAGGCCGTCGAGGAAGCGCGACGGCCGGCGGGACCTGCGGCCGCCCTCGTGGCGGGCGAGCGCCCACGACAGTGCCAGCCGCTCCCGCGCCCGGGTGACGCCGACGTAGAGCAGGCGCCGTTCCTCCTCGATCTGTGCCGGGGTCTGCGCGTGGATGATCGGCAGCGTCCCCTCGGCCAGGCCGACCAGGAAAACCGCGTCCCACTCCAGGCCCTTGGCCGCGTGCAGGGAGGCGAGCGTGACCCCCTCGACGGTGGGGATGTGCTGGTGGACAGCCCGGTCAGCGAGATCGGCGACGAAGTGGTCGAGGGTGGCGCCGGGGTCGGCGGCCACCAGGGCCTCGGCGAGGCGCACGAGGGCGGCCAGGTTCTCCCAGCGCTCCCGCTGCGCGCCCGAACCGTTCGGCGGGTCACCGCCGCGCCAGCCCAGCGCGGCGAAGACCTCCGTGACCTCGGCCACCAGCCCCACCGGCCGGTCGGTGTCCGCCGACCGCGCGGCCGCCCGCAACAGCTGGACGGCCTCGGCAACCTCCGGCCGCTCGAAGAACCGCTCGCCACCGCGGACCAGGTACGGGATGCCGGCGGCGGCGATCGCGGTCTCGTACGCCTCGGACTGGGCGTTGACCCGGTACAGCACGGCGATCTCGCTGGCGGGCACGCCGGCGCCCAGCAGCGCGCGGATGCGGCGGGCGGTCGCGGCCGCCTCCTCGGGCTCGCTGTCGAACTCGGTGAACGTCGGGGCCGGGCCGTCCGGGCGTTGCGCGACCAGCCGCGGCGGCTCGTGCCGGGCCGCCGCGAGCACAGCCCCCGCCACACCATGTGTCCCCTGCGCTCCCGGCGCCGAGGAGCCTCCCGGCGTACCCCGCGTGCCGGCGGTGCCGACCCGCGCGACCAGCCGGTTGGCCAGCCCGACCACCTGCGGGGTGGAGCGGTAGTCCCGCACGATACGGACCACGTGGGCCTCGGGGAAACGCCGGGGGAAGTCCAACAGGTAGCGGGGGGACGCCCCGGTGAACGAGTAGATGGTCTGGTTGGCGTCACCGACCACGCAGATGCTGTCCCGCTCGCCGAGCCAGGCGTCGAGCAGGCGCTGCTGCAACGGGTTGACGTCCTGGTACTCGTCCACCACGAAGTGGCGGTAGCGGGAGCGCAGCTCCTCGGCGACCCAGCCGTGCTCCTCGATCACGGCGGCGGTCAGCAGCAGCAGGTCGTCGAAGTCGAGCACGCCCGCCTCCCGCTTGGCCTGCTCGTAGGCGGTGTACAGCCGGGCGATCACCTCGGGCGGATGCGTCGTCTCGCGCCCCGCCGCGGTGGCGGCCGCCGGGTACTGCTCGGGGGTGAGCAGGGTGGCCTTGGCCCACTCGATCTCGGCGGTGAGGTCCCGAAGTTCGGTCCGGCTCGGTGCCAGCCGGGCCCGGCTCGCCGCCCGGCCCACCAGTGCGATCTTGCTCTCGACGAGCCGGGGCAGTGCGGCCCCGGCGATCCTGGGCCAGAAGTAGCCGAGCTGCCGCAGCGCGGCCGCGTGGAAGGTGCGCGCCTGGACGCCGTCCGCGCCGAGCGTCCGCAGCCGGCCGCGCAGTTCCCCGGCAGCGCGTGTGGTAAAGGTCACAGCAAGCACCTGGCCGGACGGGACGGCACCCGACGCCACCAGATGGCCGATCCGATGCGTAATCGCCCGCGTCTTGCCCGTGCCCGCACCGGCCAGCACGCAGACCGGGCCGACCGGTGCGAGCACCGCCTGACGCTGCTCCGGATCGAGCGCCTCGACCAGCCACTGCCCGGACTCGCCCGCACCGCCCTGAAACGGCGCGTCCGACACCGGGTCGTCGACGGTCGCACGCACCATGGGGGAACGGTAGCCGCCGCCACCGACGGGAAGCGACCGGGCCGCGCCGCGGTTATGAAGATTTGTTCTGTCACAGCCACCGAAGGGACCGTTCGTGCCGACGATCTACACCACGTCGTGGTGCGGTTACTGCGCCCGTCTCAAGCGTCAGCTCGACCAGGCGGGCATCCCGTACGAAACGATCGACATCGAGCAGAACCCGGAGGCCGAGCAGATCGTCCGGGCCGTCAACAACGGCAACGCAACCGTACCCACCGTCGTCTTCGAGGATGGCACCGCGCTGACGAACCCAAGCCTGCGCCAGGTCACCGAGAAGACCTCTTCTGCCGCATAACGGATACTCAGAGCGACAGAGAGCAGTAACAGAGCAGCGGTTGCGTGCCGACTTGAGCCCGTGAAGCTTGATCGAGGGACGGTCTCCGTCACTGCCCGTGAAGTTTGTGGGAGAGTTCGGGCTGTGTCGTCAGTACCTTCAGCACGTACGTGGAGCGCAGTCGATGCCGCACTGCAGGCCGCGGGCGCCATCCATGGGATGGAAGCGACAGGTTTCGTGGTCCTGTCGGGCTCGACCGCGACCTATCAGCGGACGGCGGGGACCCTGCCCGGCCTCGACGCGGGTCTGACGCTGCCCCGAAGCGAAACCGTCAGCACGAGAGTGCTCGACGGCGCGCCCGTCACCCTGGCGGGCGTCGGCAACGACCCCGTGTTCGCGGGGACGGACGAACCGTCGCGCCTGGGAGTCCGCAGCTACGTCACCATGCCGGTAGTGGACGGCGACGGACGGTTACACGGTCTGCTCGTCGGGCTCGACCGGCAGCGCGTCACCGTCCCCACCTTCGCGGTCACACTGCTGCGAGGCATCGCTGACGCCCTGGGTGTCGTCATCGGCACGGCCGAACGCGACGAGACAGCCGAACGCGGCGAGACCGAACGCCGTGAGCCGCCGTCAACGCCGACTCCGACGCCGACGCCGGCTGCGCCGTCAGGCGGTGCCCCGGCCCGGCCCGCGGGTCCGGGAGCGGCCGCGGGCGGGACGGCCGTCCGGGGCCCCACGGCCGCGGCCGCGCCCACCGGGCCGTCGCCCATCAGCCGTCCCGAACTGCGCCTGCGCAGGGCCACGGTCGGATGGATCGTGGAAGGCCCGGCGGGCGAGGTCCGGCCGGTCGGCGACCTGCTCTCCGCGATGGTGCTCGCCGACCTGCTCGCCGAGGACCTTGCCCCGCCCGGCCGGCCCCGGCGTCCCGATCACGAGCTCACCGAGATCGAGCAGTTGCGGCTGTCGGTGGTGCAGCTGGAGCACGCGCTCGCCTCCCGGGTCATCGTCGAGCAGGCGATAGGCATACTGGCCGAACGCCACCGGCTGCGGCCCAGGGATGCGTTCGAGCGGCTGCGGCGGACCGCCCGCGGCATGGGACGGCGCGTGCACGACCTCGCCCGGCAGGTGGTCGAGTCGGTCTCCGACCCGCGCACGGTTCTGCCCGGGGAGCTGGCTGGCCGCGGTGGCGCTCCCCGGCCTGCGCCGCCACGGGCCAACCCGTCCCGCCGCTGATCCCACCGGTAGCGGGCCGGTCGCGGCGGCCGGCCGGCCGGGGGCCGTCATCAGCCGCTGTCGTGAACGGCTCCCGGAACGCCACGGACCCGGTTCCGGGACCAGCCGGGCCAGGCTGGACGGGGCCCCGCCAGGTCAGCGGCGCCCCCGGCCCGGCCATGAGCCGACCGGGTGGCCCCCATCAGCCCGGTTCGGACCGGGACCGACGGGGATCCCCGGTTCAGACCGGCCGTTTCAGGTGGCGGCAGCCTCGCTGGCGGCCCCGGTGGCGCCGATGACCTCGGGGGCGGTCTCGGCGATGGCTCCCACCTCAGCGGTGATCTTCTCCGCGTCCCCGACCAAGACGGTGACCAACCGTCTCGGCGCGAGCACCTGCGCCGAGATCTCCAGCACGTCCTGTGGTGTCACCTTCGCCAGTGCCGCGGGATGGTCGTGCAGGTACTCGACGCCGATCCCCGCGCCGGCCAACGCCGACAGAGTGGAGGCGAGCCCGACACCGGTCGCCGTGGACAGTGCCAGCGTCCCGACCGAGTACTGGCGGGCCGCGTCGAGCTCCTCGTCGGACACCGGCAGCAGTGCCATCCGGCCGAGCTCATAGAAGATCTCGAGCAGTGCGGGGCCCGTCACGTCGGTCGCCACGTCCGCGGTCACCGTGAACCGGGAGCCCGCGACCGGGTAGTCGAGCGAACTGCGCGGCGAGTAGGTGTAGCCCTTGTCCTCCCGGATGTTCGACACCAGCCGCGAGCTGAAGTAGCCACCGAAGACGGTGCTGGCCAGCCGCTGCGCGGCATAGGCGGGGTGGTGACGGTCCACCGCCGGGCCACCGATGCGGATGTTCGTCTGCACCGCGCCAGGCCGGTCGATGATCACGAAAGGGCCGGTGCGCAGGGCCGGCAGCGGCGGTACCGCGTCGGCGGCCGTCCCCCGCCAGTCGCCGAGCACCGCCTCCACCCGCTCGAGCGCGGCCTGCGGCTCCACGTCGCCGACGAGCGTCAGCACCGCGCCCACCGGTGACACGCGCGCGGCGTGCAGCGTCCGCACGTCGGCCTCGGTCACCTGGGACACCACGTCCGGTGCCGGTGTCTCGCTGCCGTAGGGGTGGTCGCCGTACAGCCGGCGCAGCAGGCCCTCCCGGGCGATCAACGCCGGCTGGCTGTGGGCGATCGTGGCTTCCTCGACCAGTCGGTCGCGTTCGCCGGTGAACTCGCCGCTGGGGTACGTCGCGCCGGTCAGCACCTCCGCGATCAGATCCAGCAGCGGGACGAGATTGGTCGCGAGCGCGGAGCCCACGATCGCGAGCCGGTCGGCGTCCACCCAGGTCGACAGCGCGCCGCCGAGGGACTGCACGACGGTGGCGAGCTCCACCCGGTCGCGCAGCTGCGTCCCGGTGAACAGGGTCTCGGCGAGCAGTTCACCGCGTGCCTGATGGGCCGCGCCCAGGCCGGTGAACGGGATGCGCAGTCGCACCTCCACCAGGGGCACGGTCGTCCGCCGGACCACCAGCACCCGCAGGCCACCGGGCAGGGTCCGCTCGGCCACCGTGGGGAGCTCGGCCGCCACGGTGGCGGCCACCGGCGGGATGACGGACAGCGACGTCCCGGCCGCCGGGGTGCCGCCGGATGCTTTCCCAATGGTTGCGGCGCTCACCGCGACCTCCTGTTCTGCGATGACAGCCTGCCCGGCAGGCGCACGGTGCCCGTGGGTGCGGCGGTAGCCGTGGGTGCGGCGGTGCCCGCGGCGGTGACGGTACCCGCCCCGTCGACGGCATCCGCGGAGAGCACAGCACCCGCGGGAGCCGCCGCGTCAGCGGGGATCATGATGCCCGTGGGGGTCACGAGGCGGCACCGGCGCGCAGTTCCAGGACCGCCCGGCCCTGGGCGTGCAGGCCGGCGGCGGCCGCCTGCACGCTTTCCGCGGTCACCGCCCCCACCAGCGCGGGCAGTTCGTTGATCAGTTCGGGTCGGCCGCGGTGCAGCTCGAAGGTGGCCAGGGCCAGCGCGCGCCCGAGCGCGTCGTCGGCTTCGCGCAGCAGGCCGGAGGCGATCCGGGCCTGTATCCGGGTGAGCTCACCGGGCTGAAGACCGTCGGTGACGACGCGGTCGAGCTCCTCGTCCACCGCGGCGAGGACCGCCTCGGGCGTCGACTCCGCGGGATGCCGGGCCTCCAGGGTGAGCAGCAGCGGATCCCGCTGGTCGAACGGGTCCCCGAACGTGCCGAGATAGGTGCTCACACCGATCACCAACCGGTCCTTCTGGACGAGCCTGCGCTCCAGCCGGCTGGCGTCACCGGCGGACAGGACGTGGGTGAGCACGTCGTATGCCAGGAAGGTCTGTAGATCGGCCAGGGGATCGGGGACGCGGTAGCCGACGGCGAGCGCCGGGCGGGGCGCAAGCGGGTCGGTGAGGACCGACCGCCGCTCCTCGGCGCGCACCGGCTCGGCGAAACTCGGGCGGACGGGCACCGGCCGGGCCGGGATGTCGTCGAAGTAGCGGTGGACCAGCCCCAGGGCGGTGTCGACGTCGAAGTCACCGACCACCGTCAGGACGGCGTTGCCCGGTGCGTAGTACTTGTCGAAGAAGTCCTCGGCGTCGTCGAGGCTCGCCGCCTCAAGCTCGTGGAAGTCGCCGTAGCCGTTGTGGGCGTTGGGGAACGTGTCGAAGGCGACCGGCGGGAGCGTGATCCAGGGAAACCCGCCGTAGGGCCGGTTCAGCACGTTCACCCGAATCTCCTCCTGGACCACCGCGATCTGGTTGTCCAGGTTCTCCCGGGTGATCCGGGGCGCGCGCATCCGGTCGGCCTCGAGGAACAGCGCGCGTTCCAGCCCGCCAGAGGGCAGCAGCTCGTAGTAGTCGGTGTGGTCCGGATGTGTGGATCCGTTGAATATGCCCCCGGCGGCCTGCACGTACTTCGCGTGTTCGGCCTTTCCGACATTTTCACTGCCCTGAAACATAAGATGTTCAAACAGGTGCGCGAAGCCGGTCCGTCCCTCCGGCTCGGAGCGGAATCCCACGTCATAGTGGACAGCCACGGCGACGACGGGCGCCGTGCGATCCGGAGCCAGCACGACGCGCAACCCGTTCGCCAGGGAGGTCTTCTCCACCGGGTAGGAGGGCGCCGGCAACAGGACGGCGGTCGTATTCGTCTCGGTACGAGGGGGCACGGTTGGCAACGCTACTGCGGCCGGGCCTGTCATGGTCCGGGTACTCGATGATCCGCGCCACAGGATCGCCGGTTACGGTGCCTGCGGCCACGGCGATCCCGGATTGATCCCGCCTTTCCGGCGAATCCGACCAGAGCCTTGGCGCGGGCCCTCACCGGGGTTCCCGGCGGCTTCCCGGCGGGAGCCTGACGGGCCTCTCTCCAGCGGGAGAGCGACGGGACTCCACAGCCATCGCCAGGCTGCTCCCGCATCGTCACCGATGAGTCCGGGTTATGCTCACCGGAGCACTTCGACGACCCGGGGTTCGTCCGAAGCGGGGTGCACGCCGTGAAAACTGTTCCAGACGGACAGTTGCCTTCCGATCTTCCTTCCGATCTTGCCGACATCCTGCGGCTTGAGCTGGCGACCCTCGGCGATGATCTGATCGCGGCCATCGCGCGTGAGGTGCCGTCGTACGCGCGCCCGTTGGAGGGCTCGTTCGGCCGCGGCGTCCGGCAGGGAGTCGAAGAGGCGCTGCTGCGTTTCCTCACCGTGGTCGGCACCGACTCCAGCGGACCGCCCGATCTCGCGGCCAGCCGTGAGATCTACGTCCGGCTGGGACGCGGCGAGTTCCGCTCCGGACGCTCGCTGGACACCCTTCTCGGCGCCTACCGGGTGGGCGCCCGGGTGGCCTGGCGACGGCTCGCCGAGGCGGCGCGGCGCGGCGGGCTGGACGCCGCCGGGCTGGTGTCGCTGGCCGAAACGATGTTCGCCTACATCGACCGGATCTCCGCCGCCAGCGCAGAGGGCTACGCCCAGGAGCAGTCCGAGGCAGCCAGCGAACGCGGCCGCCTGCGGGACCGGCTCGGCGAGCTGATGCTGTCCGGGGGAAACCCGGCAACGATCGAGCAACTCGCCCGGGCAGCCCGCTACCGGCTGCCCGACGTCGTGGCCGCCGTTCTCCTCCCCGGCTCCGCGGGCAGCCGCCGGAACGCCGCCGGTGCCGGTGCCGGCGCCCCGGCACGCACCGGCACCGGCACCGGGGACGGGGACGGGGACGGGGACGGGGCCATCGTTGACGAAGTCCGCGGGGCTGTTGACGCAGTTCGCGGCGGCGACGGGGCCCGTGGGACCGGCACGGCTGGTGCCGTCGACACCGCTCGCGGCGTTGACAGGGCCGGTGCGGCCGGGCGCGTGGATGCCCCGGCCCACGACCGTGTCGACCGGCATACCGACCGGCATGTCGACCACAGCCTCCCCCACCTGGTGCTGCCGCCGGACACACCTCGCACCATCCAGGGTGAGGACACCTGGGTGTTCGTCACAGACCCGGCCGGTCCCGGGCGGCGGGGCTGGCTTGAGCGGGCGCTGGCCGGTCTCGACGCGATCGTCGGCCAGGCCGTTCCGTGGCGGGACGCGTCCGCCAGCGCGGCGCGGGCTGCGTTCGCGCGCAAGGCCCGGGACAGCGGGACGCTGCCGGGCGTACCCGCCGGCCCCGGCGGGGTGCTGTTCACCGACGACCATCTCCCCGGGCTGTTGTTCGCCCGGGATCCGCAACTGCTCGCCGATCTCGCCCGCCGCCGGCTCGCCCCGCTGGACGGGCTGCCCGCCCGGGCCCGTACCCGGCTGGCGCAGACGCTGCTGCTGTGGCTGCGGCTGCGGGGGCAACGCGCCCGGATCGCCGCCGAACTCCAGGTGCACCCGCAGACGGTCCGTTATCGGCTCGGCCAGTTACGCGCCCTGTTCGGGGAGAGCCTGGACGACCCGGACGTCCGCTTCGAACTCGAGCTCGTCCTACGCGCCGGCCTGACCCACCCTCCGCACTCACCGACACCGACAGCCGACTGACGGGTCGTGCCCGCTGGGTTGTGCCCGCAAGCCATATCCCCCGATACCCGCTTATCCCTCGGGGTGCCCGTTTTCCCCTGCTGCGACGGCCAACCGGGCCGGCCCCGGCCCGCTCGTCACCGGCATCGCCGGGCGGCAACGCCCTCAGATGGCAACGCCCTCAGATGGCAGCGTCACCGGGCAGCGGCGTCATGTGATGGCCCGTCATGGTGGAGGCCACCGGCTCTTGCGACAACGTCACCGCTGGCGGCGCGGCGGTCAGGCGATGGGGACGGGCTTCGGCCCCGTACTACGCATGTTGACCAGCCGTCCGAGCAGGTCGAACCAGAACGGCGCGCCGAGGGAGAGCGCGAGCGTGGTGAACAACCAGCCGAGAATTTTCAGCGCCCAGCCGCCGACGTCATCGGGAACCGCCCGCGGGTCCGCGCTGTCGGAGCCGGCATCGGTCCAGCCCAGCGGCAGATGCAGCGCACCGGCGTCCCGGATGGCCTGTACCGCCTGGTTCGCCGCGTCCTCAGAGTTGTTCGTCGTGGGGGTGTCCGCGCTGGTCACGGTGGTACCCGTGCTGACGGGGGCGGAGTTCACCTGGGTGACCGCGGCCTCGACCACGGCCGCGCGCAACGACCGGTTCTCCCACAGCGCGTTGGTGAGCGCGATCGCGTCCAGGTTCAGCGCCAGGGTGACCAGCAGCGCGTAGACGATAAGAAAACGCTGGACGCGCCGCTTGTACCAACCGGAAAGCCGATCCATCGTGTCGTCGTACCAGGCGGCGATCTCGGCGACGATCCGGTCACGGTCATGGCCCGCACGGGTCGCTATGCCGGTCAGCGCCAGTCGTAGGGGCGCGTTCTCCGGCAGCTTGTCCAGCTCCTCCAATAACGGCCGGACGGATTCCGGACCGGCGAGCCCGGCTATCGAGATGGCGAGTTTGCGGTTTTCCTCGGACGCCGACGGAGCCGCGGTAATGGCCTCGGCCAGAGCCGCGGCCGTCGTGTCGGTGAGCGAATGATGCGCGTCGCGGTAGGCGTCGCGGGCGCTGTCGGGAAGCGCCGCCGTGTCCATCCGGCTGAGCAGGACACGCACCGGCGGTTCCAGCATGTCGAGCACACCACGGGCAAAGGCGGTGGACGGGATGTAGGACGGCAGGCGTAACTGCCGGGCCCGGCGCCACGCGCCGGTCTGCCCCAAGGCGTCTCTCAGATCGGGCACGGCATTCCTCCGGCCGCCCGTACGCAGGCCACGCAGTGAGCCGTCGAGAAGCTGCGCGGTCAGACTGGTGTCGGGAGTTGTTCCCGTCCGGTCCACCGGGCCGTCACCGAAGAGGCGCCGCAGTTCGGTCTCGAGCTGCCGGCCGCGATAGGCCATGACCCCGAAAACGACCTCGTTGATACGGGAGACCGCCACACTCCCGATGGCGAACACCAGAATGAGACCGATCGGCACGTCCAGAATGGCCGAATCCGGCATGTCCCTTCACCCCCGACACGTCCGGAACGATCTCACCAGGGCCGTCGGGGCGACGGCGGCTCGACCGATGACCCGACCTGCGACCCGACTTGCGTGCTATACACATTTTGCTTACGAAATTCTACTATGTCCCGTCACGCAGGGCGCGCGTGTCGGCCAGGATGTCGGACCCACCGCCTATGACGACCAGGCATGACGAACGAAGGTCGAGCCGGTGCCCGCCTGACGCCGGCGGCCCGCGACCGTGTGCCCGCCCCGCGGCCGCGGGCCGCCGCCCCCCGCCGGGAGCCCCGCCGGGAGGCGGCCTCAGCTCGTCGGAAGCTCGTCGGATCGCCCGCCGGCCACCTCACACGACCCGGCGACGGGCGTCACGGCCGACGCTCACCACGAGCTGTATTCTGAGGGCAGCCCGGAGAAGATGTGAGGTTGATGTCCGCATCCCCAGTCAAAATTTCCCTGACGGGAATCAAGCCGACCGGTGAACCGCACCTCGGCAACTATGTCGGCGCCATCAAACCGGCGTTGCGGCTCGCCGAGGAGTACGAGGCGATGTACTTCATCGCGGACTACCACGCGCTGACCACGGTCCGTGATCCGAAATTGCTGCGACACTACACCCGCTCGGTGGCCGCAACGTGGATCGCAGCCGGCCTCGACCCGGACCAGGTGGTCTTCTATCGGCAGTCGGACATCCCCGAGATCCCGGAACTGGCCTGGATCCTCAGCTGCCTGACCGGTAAGGGGCTGATGAACCGGGCACACGCCTACAAGGCGGCGCGGGACCGCAACCAGGAAGCGGGCAGGGCGGATCTCGACGCCGGGATCAACATGGGCCTGTACAACTACCCGGTCCTCATGGCGGTCGACATCCTGATCATGGGTACCGACGCGGTGCCGGTCGGGCGCGACCAGATGCAGCACGTGGAGATCGCCGCCGACATTGCGGGCTCTTTCAACCACGTCTACGGGGACAGCTTCAGACTCAAGATTCCACAGGCGATCGTGCCCGACGCCGAGACCGGGCGCACCCTGCCCGGCCTGGACGGCCGGAAGATGAGCAAGTCGTACGACAACACTATTCCGCTGTTCTGCGGTGAATCGCAGCTGAAGAAACTCGTCCGCCGTATTCCCACCGATTCCACCCCGGTGGAGGAGCCCAAGGATCCGGACGGTTCCAACGTCTTCCAGATCCTCGAGCAGTTCGCCACCCCGGAGATCGTCGCCGACACCCGGCAACGCCTGCGGGCCGGCGGCATGGGCTGGGGCGAGCTGAAAAACCAGCTGTTCGACGTCCTCAACACACAGCTCAGCCCACTGCGCGAACGCTACGACGCCCTGATGGCGCCCGGCAGCGAACTGGACGCGCTCCTGGCCGCGGGAGCGGAAAAAGCCCGTAAGCGGACGGCTCCCACCCTGGAACAGATACGCAGAGCGATCGGCATCAACTGACCCGGCGTCCCGCGCGGGCACGAGGCGCGGGACAACCCGGGCAACCGTGCCGACTCACCGTCACACGGCGGCAGTACCCGTCGCGTCAGATCACGGTCGAATCAGGAAGGTGGGGGAACAGACGGTCGCTACTGCGACCGTCTGTTCCCCCACCTTTCCAGTCGGGCCGAGCGCGGCAGGGCTCGTGACATTCACCAGGCGTGCGGCGCGGCCGGCTACCTCAGTGCTCGTCCGCAGCCGCGTCGGGTGTGAGCAGTTCCTCGAGCAGGAACCTCACTTTCGCCTCGACCGGCCGACCCGGGTAATAGCGTTCGATCAGATCGAGGCCTTCGTCGGCGCTGGAGAAGCCACACAGGTCGTACAGCCTGATGATGTCGTTCTCGTCGCGGCTGACCCGGCTCGCCAGCAGCTTCGTCGCCAGCAGGTACTCGGGAGACGGAGCCGACACAGTAAGGTGATCGTTATCGTAGACGACGACGGAATGCCCCGGATCACGACCCGGCAGAAAACCTTTGACTCCGTCGTTCAGCCAGTCCGGTTCAAGGTCCTCATGACGGGCGGCAACCCGTGCCGCGGCCGCGCGAACCTCGGTGGACGGATGCCAGATTCCGTCAACGTCCCTGGTGGCCGGTCGAGCGTCGTAGGCGACAGTCATGGCGGCACCACCGACGATGAAGACGTCACCGCGGATCCCCACCCGGCGGAGTTCGTCGTTCAACTCCGCGAACAGGCCGAGAATGCGCTCTCTGGTCAGCACGTGACGGCTTCTCCATGCTCAGGAGCCAGCTGACTCATATGTTCGTGAGGGAGTCGCGGTGCAGGTACACACCATGGCTCTGGAACGAAACCGGGCTGCCGGCGTACTCCCAGGCCCGCATCGACGGCATCGACGTCACCCACCAGCCACGGCGCAGATAGCGGCTGTCGTGATGGGCCCATGCGGGAACGGACAGGTCCTTCTGGACCGCCAGCCACTCGGCGAGGGCGGCCAGGAAGGCGTCCCATCGTTGGTCCCCGGTCGCCGGCGGCGTCGCGGTGATCATTCGACGACGGATGTCCGGGTCCGCGCCGCGGAACCGATGAGCCAGTTCCGCAGCCTTGCGGACCGGCTCCGTGCGGTCTCCAGCGGGGATATCACTCACGATCGACCGTGCCAGGCCGACCATGCTGGCCGAATAGTCGGGGTGGGCGTCGATGTGAAGGCGCATTCCAGCGGCTTCGACGATGCGTCGCAACGTGTCCACGGTGGGCTGCAACTCGCCCCGCTCGATCCGGTGGACGGTACTGGCCGCCACCCCCGCCGCATCGGCGAGGGCCCGCACGGACAGCCCCGCATCGACTCGGACGCCGCGTACCAGGTCAGCCACCACCATGAACGTAAGCGTATACGCCTACACGCCGACCAGTCCGCTGTCGTCCTGTCGCCAGTCAGTGACGGGACGCGACACCCACAATCGGGTAACTCCTGCCACCGGGTGCTGACATGACCGGCCATCGTCGCCGACGGCAACCCGGCCGGGTTAGCCTCAGACTTTCACCGGTGATCGTTTGAGGGTGTGTCGGACATGAGAAAGGTGCTCCTGACCTGGGAGGATTGAGGTTATCGAGGCCTTGTCCGTCCCAGACCGAGGAGCACCCTCGTGGTGAAGACTACCGATGTCTACCCGTCCATCCACGTGGACGCCGCCGGTCGGGGAGTCGTGTCTCACGGCGGCGGGGTCCTGCTGACCGAGGCCGTCCGGGCCAGCGGGCTGGGCCGGACGCTGTCAGCGGCGCTGTCGCCGTGGCGGCCGGGCCGGGCGGTGCACGACCCGGGCAAGGCGCTGCTGGACGTGGCGCTGTCACTGGCGCTGGGCGGGGACCGCCTGGCCGACGTGTCGCTGCTGCGCGCCGAACCGGGGATGTTCGGGCCGGTGGCCTCGGACCCGACGGTGTCCCGGCTGATCGACCGGCTGGCCGCCGACGCCGACACGGCGTTGCAAGCGATCGATACCGCGCGGGCGGCCGCGCGTTCCCGAGTCTGGGAGCTCGCCGGCAGCCACGCTCCTCATACCGGGGTGTCGGCGGACGCTCCGCTGGTGGTGGACCTGGACGCCACGCTGGTCACCGCCCACTCGGAGAAGGAGAACGCCGACCGGACGTGGAAGAAGGGATTCGGTTTCCACCCGCTGTGGGCGTTCGCCGACCACGGCGCCGCCGGTTCGGGTGAGCCGCTGGCCGTGCTGCTGCGGCCGGACAACGCCGGCTCGAACACTGCGAGCGACCACATCACGGTCGCTGCTGCCGCGCTGGTGCAGCTACCCCGCCGGCTTCGGCGGAGCAGGGCGGTGCTGGTCCGGACCGACAGCGGCGGCGGCACGCATGCCTTCGTCGGCTGGCTGCACCGCCGCTGGTTGTCCTACTCGGTCGGCTTCACCCTGCCCGGCAACGCCGCCGACCTGATCGCCACGGTGCTGGCCCGGGCGTGGACGCCACGCCTACGACGCTGACGGCCAGCCCCGCCCCGGCGCGTGAGTGGCCGAACTGACCGGCCTGATGGACCTGTCCGGCTGACCCGCGGGCATGCGAGTGATCGTCGGTAAGGAACGCCCGCACCCCGGCGCCCAACTGCGCATCACCGACCCCGACGGCAACCGGTGCACCGCGTTCGCGACGAACAGCGTGCGTGGGCAGCTCGCCGACCTCGAACTCCGCCACCGCCGCCGGGCCCGCTGTGAGGACCGCATCCGCGGCGCGAAGGACACCGGCCTGCGCAATCTGCCCCTGCACGATTTCACCCAGAACCAGATCTGGTGCGCGATCGTCGCGTTGGCCTGCGACCTGCTCGCCTGGACCCAGCTACTCGCTCTGCCCGACCACACCGCCCGCCGGTGGGAACCCAAACACCTGCGGCACAGGCTGTTCACCATCGCCGGACGGCTCGCCCGCCACGCCCGCAGGGCCGTGCCGCACCTGGCGCCCACCACCCGTGGACGCAGCCGGCCGTCCAGGCGCTGACCACCCTGCGCACGCTGCCCGACCCCGGGGCGGTTCATCAGCGCCATGGGGGTGTTTGAACAGCAACCCTGAGCCGGCGGGCACGAGGGCCGGGAGGTGGGCGGCCGGTCATGGTGGGGTGAGGAGGGCTTCGAGTTCGGGCTCGGAGAGCAGCTTCGGGCGGACGACCTCGCCGGAGCGGACATACAGGAACGCCGCGTCCACCGCGTCCAGCGCGACGCCGCGCAGCCGCGCCCACGCCAGCCGGTAGACCGCGAGCTGCACCGCGTCCGCCTGCCGGCGACCGGTCTTCCAGTCGACCACCTCCCACCGGCCGTCGCCGAGGTCGTACACCGCGTCGATGCGGCCCCGGACCGCCCGGCCGCCGATCAGCAGCTCGAACGGTGCCTCCACCGCGAACGGGCTGCGCTGGCCGTACGGGCTGGCCAGGAACGCCTCCCGCAGCACCGCGGCATCCGCGGCATCGGCGTCGTCGACGCCCTCGTCCGCCGCCCCCGGCAGGTCGTCGAGGTCGATCAGCGGGGTCTGCTCGAACATCCCCTCCACCCAGGAGTGGAACGCCGTGCCCCGGCGGGCCTGCGGCACCGGCTGCCGCGGCATCGGACGGGCGAGATCACGGGCCAGCCCCGCCGGGTCGGCCCGCAGCCGCACCACCTGGGAGGCGGTGAGCGCGCGGGGCAGCTCCACCTCGCGGACGACCCGCCGGGCCCGGCGGGCCTCGGCCAGCAGCAGTTCGACGTCGGCGTCCAGCTCGGTGAGCATCTGCCGTTCCGCCGGGGTCATCCGCTCGTGGTCGTCGTCGGGAAGCGGACGGCTGGCGGTGAGCGCGGCCAGGTACCCGCTGACCTCCCGCGCGACGGCCTGCCGGCGGGCAAAGGCGACCGGTTCGTAGGGCAGCGGCCAGTCCAGGTCGTCCATGCCCGCAAGCTGTGGATTCGTCTCGCCCTCGGACGGCGGGGGCGCCCACAGCGCGACCCGGCCGCCACCGGCACGGGCATGATCGTGGAGTTCGTCGAGGAACGCCGACGGCCCGCGGGGCCGGCGCTGCGACGACCCCCACCAGTGGCCGCTGCCGAGCAGCAGCGACTTCGCCCGGGTGAACGCGACATAGCCGAGCCGACGCTCCTCCCGCTCCAGGTAGGCGTCGCACTCCGCGGTGAAGTCGGCGAGCGCGGCCTTGTCATGGCCGCGCAGCGCCGGCAGGTCGTCGGCGTCCCCGCGCAGCGGTGTCGGGAGCACGGAGGCCACCGTGGTCCACTTCGACCGGACCGTCGTGACGGGGAAGACCTTGCGGCTGAGGTTCGGCACGGCCACGACCTCCCACTCCAGCCCCTTGGACTTGTGGACGGTCATGAGCTGGACGGCGTCCGCGCCGGACGGGCTGGTCGCGTCCAGACCGCGCTCGTGCTCCCGCGCGGCCCGCAGGAAGGCCAGGAAGGAGTGCACCGAGCCGTCGTTGTCCAGGCCCTCGAAGTTCGCCACGACGTCGACGAAGGCGGCGATGTTGTCCCGGCGGTGGGCCGTGACCGCCTCGGGGCTTGCGGCCAGCTCCACGTCCAGCCCGGTGACCTCGACAACCCGGTGGATGACGTCCAGCAGCGGCTCGTCGACGTGGGCGCGCAGGTGACGCAGTTCCCCGGCGAGTATCCGCAGCCGGGCCCGGCCGGCGGGCGAGACCTCGTCCCCGGGATCGTCGAGCACGTCGGCGAGCGCGACCACGTCACAGGGGTCGATTCCGGTCACGGCCTCGTCGAGCGGGTCG
>NZ_CAAAFS010000070.1:0-3825 GCF_900634755.1 Protofrankia symbiont of Coriaria myrtifolia | reverse complement strand
CCGTCGCCATAGCCGGCACCGCCATCGTGACCGGCGTGACCGGCGTGACCGGCGGAGCTTTGCGGCTGTCGGGACGCCTGCGGGCCGGGCGCCGGCTGGTCGAGGACGGCGGCACGGTCCGTCCCCACCCGGACGGCCGCCCGCGCCGCGCGGCCGAGCGCCGCGAGATCCCGCCGGCCCAGCCGTACCCGTGGGCCGGTCAGCAGCCGGACCAGCGCGGCGTTGGCGGTGGGGTCGTCGAGCACCTCCAGGGTCGCGATGACGTCGGCGACCTCCGGCAGGCTCAGCAGGCCGCCGAGCCCGACGACCTCCACCGGCAGCCCCGCCGCCAGCAGGGCCGCGTACAGCGCGGGCACGTCGGAGCGCGCCCGTACCAGCACCGCGCACTCCCCCGGTCTGGCCCGCCCGGCGTCGACGATCTCCCGCAGCGTCGCCGCGACCCAGCGGACCTCGCCCGCCCAGGTCGGATGCAGCGCCACCACCGTCGTGCCGTGCTCGGCGACGTCCGGCCGGGGACGCAGCCGCGCGACGCGGTGCCGGGCCCGCAGCGTCGCCGCGACCGTGTTCGCCAGGCTCAGCAGCCGGCCGCCGCTGCGCTGGTTGACCGTCAGTTCGTACACCCGCGCCGGCTCGCCGTCACAGCGGCGGAAGTGCGCCGGGAACCCGTCGAGGTTCGCCACCGACGCCCCCCGCCAGCCGTAGATCGCCTGGCAGGGGTCACCGACGGCGGTCACCGGATGGCCGCCGCCGAACAGGCCTGCGAGCATCCGCCGCTGCGCCACGGAGGTGTCCTGATATTCGTCCAGGAGCACGACCCTGGCCCGGGCGCGTTCCAGCGCGCCGACCTCGGGCACGCTGTCCGCCAGCCGGACGGCAAGGGTCACCAGGTCACCGAAGTCGATGACCTCCAGCTCCTGTTTGGCCGCCCGGTACTCGGCCACCATGGCGGCGAGTTCCCGGCGGGCGCGGGCGGCCATGACCATCCGGCCGAGGGTGTCGACATGGCCTCTGTTGCGCGCGGCGCAGCGGCCGGCGGCGATCGCGGCTTCGAGCTCCGCGAGCCGGTCCAACTCGAAGGCGGCGAGGGCGTCCGGGTCGACGAGGTGCTCGCTGAGCTCCGCCTCGAGCGCGACCAGATCACCGGTGAGCATCGACATCGGCCGGGTCAACGCCTCGACCGGCCCGCGGTGCTGGCGCAGCACCCGGCTGGCGAGCTGGAAGCGGGTGGCGTCGGCGAGCAGCCGGAATCCCGGTTCGACGCCCAGCCGCAGCGCGTGGTCCGTGATCAGCCGTTTCGCGAACGAGTGGTAGGTGGACACGACCGGTTCGCCGTCGACGTCGCTGTCCCCGCCCGGGGACGGCTGGGGCGCGCCGTCTTCCTGGTGGCCGGCCGGATCGCCTTCCCGCGGGCCGGAGATCAGGCCGGCTCCTCGCTGGCCAGGCAGAGCGCCCCACGCCCCGTGGCCCGCGCCCGGTGCGGCCGGCACGCCGGCTTCACGCTGGCCGGGAGGAACGCCCCGGGGGCCGTCGGCGGTGCCGACCGGGCCCGCCTTCGCCAGACCCCGGCGGATCCGGTCGGTCAGCTCGCCCGCGGCCTTGGTGGTGAAGGTGAGGCCGAGCACGTCCCCGGGCGCGACCTGACCGGTCGCGACCAGCCAGACGACCCGCGCGGCCATCACCGACGTCTTGCCCGAACCGGCACCGGCAACGATCACACCGGGCTCCAGCGGAGCTGTCGCCGCGGCGATCTGCTCGCTGGTGAACGGCACCCCGAGCAGGTCACGCAGGTCCTCCGGGACCAGCGGCGCCGGCGGGCCGTCCCCAGCGTGGGGGCCGCCCTCGAGACGCGGAGCACCTCCGGCGCCCAGGCCGCCACCGGGCGGTGGCCCCTCGCCGGGGCGGGGGCTGCCGCAGGCCGGCCGGGACGCCGCGCCCACGGCCAGACGATCACCACTCGCGGTCATATGATCACCTGTCGTCCGTCGTCCTGGGCCGGGCAGCAGCGACGGAACGCGCACATCGAGCAGTCCGGGCCGGGACGAGGCGGGAAGCGTTCCGCGGCGATGAGCTCGACGGCGTCCACGAGAAGATCGTCCATCCAGGTGGGGCCGTCCGGCGGCAGGGCAGGCTGCCGCTGCACCTTCGGCGCCCGAGCCGACCGCCGCCCATCCGTAGCACCCGCCCCAGCGGCACCCGCCTTCGTGGCATTCGGTCCGGTGACGTCCGGTCCGGTGGCATCCGATGGCGGGTCGTCCGGTGCCGGGTCCGGCCCGGCGTCCAGGCGCAGGTGTACCAGTTCCGCCCCGCCGGGCTCGGCGCCGGATCCCGGCCCGGCGGACGCCACCGCCCCGCCGCGGACGGCCAGCTGGTAGATGCCCAGCTGCGGATGCCGGGCCACGTCCGTGCCGGACGGCGCCGTGCGGCCGGTCTTGAAGTCCACGACGTGCACCCGGCCGGCGTCGTCGAGCTCGATACGGTCGACGAAGCCGCGCAGCCGGACCGTCCGCCCGCCCACCGCCAGGTCACAGGAGAACGGGACCTCGCTGGCCACCAGCCGCCGCCCGCGGGCCGCGGCATGCCACACCAGGAACCGGGCCAGGGCCTGGCGCGCCGCCGCGCGCTGCTGCTCGGAGCGCCACTGCGCCTCATAGCCGAGGTGACGCCACACCCGGTCCAGCCGGGTGTCGAGAGCGCCCAGGTCGGGCGGGGTCCGCCCGGTGGCCACCTCGTCGGCCAGCGCGTGCACGACCTTGCCGAAACCCATCTCGGCGTTGCTGGTGCCCTGCGCATGCGCCTCATGTTCGAGGAACCAGCGCGTCGGGCACGTCACGAGCCCCGACAGCGACGACCCCGACAGCCGGACGGGGGCGTCCGGCGCGACCACCGGCACCTCGCCGGAGGTCACCTCGACCAGCCCCCACCAGCGGCCGGGACGGGCCGCGGGGACGAGCGGCCGGCCGGCGCGTCGACGGGCCGGCGGCCAGCCGCGCAAGCCGGGCCGCGGCCGCCTGCCGCATGGCCGGTGTCGACTCCGGGTCGACCGCGGCCCGGCGCAGCGCCGCGACCGCCGACGGCAGCGTGAGCGGACGCGCCGGCCGGGAACGCCCCCGCGTCACCACAACGCCGAGCCGCTCGGCCTCGGCCAGCTCGTGGAAGAACCGGCTCGGGCTCGTCCCCTGGTCCTCGGCGGAGTCGACCGCGGTGACGACGAGACGTCGGCGCGCCCTGGTCAGCGCCACGTAGAACAGCCGGCGTTCGTCGGCGAGCAGTTCGGCCCGGGTCACCGGCTCCCGCACGCCGCCGAGCTCAGGGCGCTCCAGCCGTTCGGCCTCCAGCAGCGAGTAGCGGGTCCGCAGGTCCGGCCACTCCCCGTCCTGGACACCGCAGACGACCACCACGTCCCATTCCAGGCCCTTGCTGCGGTGGGCGGTCAGCAGCCGGACCACATCCGGCCGCGCCGGGCGCTCGGTGAGCACGTCACCGGCGATCTGCTGCTGTTCCAGCTCGTCGAGCACCGGGCCGATGCCGGTACCCGGCCCGTGCCGGTCGCTGGACCGGCCGACGGCGGCGAACAGCGCGACCACGGCGTCGAGGTCACGGTCGGCCGCCCGGCCGGCGGCTCCCCCGGCGGCCGAGGCGCGTTCCAGCCGCCGCGGCCAGCCGCTGCCGGACCACAGCACCCACAGGACGTCCTCGGACGTGCCACCGGCGGCCCGCACCGCACGCGCCGAGCGCAGCAGCTCACCCAGCCGCCGGGCCGGGCCGGCGAGGCGTTCCTCCACCATCAGCAGGGCCCGGTCGGGATCCACGACCGCCTGCCGGAGC
>NZ_CAAAFS010000069.1:0-21372 GCF_900634755.1 Protofrankia symbiont of Coriaria myrtifolia | reverse complement strand
CCCGCAGCGCGCCCGGGTCGGCCCCGCCCAGCGGGCTCGTCAGCAGGGTGTGGGCCGCCTGCGCGGTCAGCTCGTTCGGTGGGCCGTCGACGCAGCGCAGGGCGAGCAGCAGCGGGGCGACCGTGCCGTCGCGGGCCGGTGGCAGCTCGTCGCCGGCCACCTCGACCGGCACCCCACCTGCGACGAGCATCCGGCGCAGCAGCAGCATCGACCGGGTCGCGCTGCGGACCAGGACCGCCATCCGCTCCCACGGGGTGCCGTTGCCCAGATGCTCCCGGCGCAGCAGGTCCGCGATGCCCTCGGCCTGGGCGCCGGTGGTCGTGTACGTGCGTGCCTCCACCCGTTCGGCGACGGGCGGGCCGGCGGCGACCAGCTCCCGGTGGGCGCGCAGATGCCCGGCGGGCAGGCCGGTGGCGGGGATGCGCCGGGCGACCTCCCGGCTGACCGCGAGCGCGACCGGGCCCAGCCGACGGCAGCGCCGCAGGGTGACGACGTCGGCCGCGCGCCCGTCGACGTGGGGGAAACGAGCCGGGAACTCCAGCAGGCCACGGACCTCCGCCCCCCGGAAGCCGTAGATCGACTGGTCCGGATCGCCGACGACGACGAGGTCGGCGCCGCCGCCGGCGACAGCGCGCAGCAGCCGTTCCTGCGCCGGATCGGTGTCCTGGTACTCGTCGACGAACACGGCCTGGTAGCGGCGACGCAGCTGTGCCCCGACATCATCGCTTTCGGCGACGAGGGCCGCCCGCTGCACCAGTTCGGGATAGTCGATGGCACCCACGTGGTCGAGAGCGTCGAGATAGTCGGCGTAGAAGGTCGCCATCGCCGCCCAGTCCGCCCGGCCGGTGTCACGGGCCAGCCGGGCCAGCGCGTCCGGGTCGAGACCGACCTCCCGGGCGCGGGCGAGCATCGCGCGCGTCTCCTCGGCGAACCCGCGGGTGGTCAGGCAGCCCGCCAGGGCCGCCGGCCACCGGGGGCGGCCGACCTCCCGCGTGCCGGCGAGCAGGTCGCGCAGCTGGGCGTCCTGCTCGGGCCCGGACAGCAGCCGTGGCGGGACGCCGAGCGGGTCGGGCCGGTACAGCCGCAGCAGCGCGTAGCACCAGGCGTGGAACGTCCAGGCAAGCGGGACACCGACCGCGGCCCCCAGCCGCCAGGTGATGCGCTCCCGCAGCTCCCGCGCGGCACGCCGGCTGAAGGTGAGCACGAGGATCGCCGCCGGGTCGAGCCCGTCGCGCACCCGCCGGGCCACCGCCTCGACGATCGTGGTCGTCTTGCCCGTGCCGGGCCCGGCGAGGACGAGCAGCGGGCCCCCGGCGTGGTCGACCACCCGGCGCTGGTCGGCATCGAGGGCAGGCGGCCGCACCGGCGGCGGAGGAGTCCGCACGAGACGGTAGGCCGCCTGGCCGCCCGCGGTCGTGGCCGCTCCACCGGGCCCGGCGGCGTCCTGGGAAACTGTCACCGAAGGCTCCGGAGGATGCCCCGGCCTGCAGGCCGGGGAGGAATCCGGTCTCCCGCGGAGCGGGGCAGGGAAAGCCGATCCGCAGGGACCGGCGTTGAGTGCAGCGCGACCGGCGGTGAACATCCCGGCCGGCGGGAAAACCCCGGTTCGCCGGTGACCACAGAGCGGCATCCCTTCGGTAAAATCATTCCATGTCCCGCTTCCGGCTCTACCCGACCACCGATCAGGTGGCGGTTCTGGAGTCGCATTGCGGGCACGCGCGATACGTGTAGAATCTCACGGTCGAACAGCAATCCTGGTGGAATCCACGCCGCGGACCCGCGCCCGGGTATGCCGAGCAGAACCGGCAGTTGACCGAAGCGCGACGGGAGTTCAACTGGCTTGCCAAGGGCAGCATCATTGTTCAGCAGCAGGCGTTGCGGGACTTCTCCACGGCCATGGCGAACTTTTTCCGCGGCTCGCACCGGAAGCCGTCGTTCCGGAAACGCGGCCGGGGCGAGGGTTTCCGGATCGTCGCGGTGAAACCCGGTGATGTCCGGCACGTGAACCGCCGCTGGTCGCAGGTGCGGGTCCCGAAAGTCGGCTGGGTGCGTTTCCGTCGCACGCGTCCGGTACCGGACGCGAAGTCGTTCCGGGTGACCCGGGATCGTGCGGGCCGGTGGCATGTCGCGTTCACCGTCGCACCCGAACCCATCGAGGCATCCGGGACCGGCGAAGTCGTCGGTGTCGACCGGGGTGTGGCCGTGTCCGCGGCCCTGTCCACCGGGGAACTGCTGATCTGCCCCGGCCTGCGACTCAAGGAGGCTGAACGGCTGCTCCGGCTGCAACGCAGGCTCGCCCGGGCGAAACGCGGCTCGAACCGCCGCGGCCGACTCAAGGCCCAGATCGCCCGGCTCCGGGCCCGGGAGGGCGACCGGCGGAAAGACTGGGTGGAGAAAACCTCGACAGATCTCGCCCGCCGGTTCGACGTGATCCGCGTGGAAGATCTGAAGATCGGGCAGATGACCCGGTCGGCGCGGGGCACGGTCGACACGCCCGGGACAAACGTCCGGGCGAAAGCCGGCCTGAACCGGGGTATTCTTGCGGGCGGCTGGGGTCTGCTGGTCCAGCGGTTGGAACAGAAAGCCCTCGGCCGGGTGGAGAAGATCCCGGCCGCCTATACCAGTCAGCGTTGCTCGTCCTGCGGGCAGGTGGCCGCCGCATCGAGAGAGAGCCAATCTCGGTTCGTGTGCGTCGCCTGCGGGCACGAGAGCAACGCCGACACCAACGCCGCAAGGAATATCGCGGCCGGACGGGCCGTGACCGCGCGGGGAGGCATGGCGTTGGCCGTGCCGGTGAACCGCGAACCTCAACGAACCGCACCTCCTCTGGCGGGTGTGTAGGAGTTGGAATCCCCCGCGTTCACACGGGGGAGGACGTCAAGGCGTAGAGCACACCACGCCCCACCGACAAAATCCGGTCCCGCTGGCGCAACCGGGCGAAACAGCAGTCACGGTCATGAGGCGGACGGCGGTGGACCGGGTGCCGCCGACCACCCGTACGACCTCCGCCGCCGCCCTGACACCGGGGCCGGGCAGCGGATGGGAAAGCCCGGCAGCCCCGGTGGGAGCGGGCAGCGGGCGGCAGGCCTGGTGCACCGTCACCGGGATTACGTGGACGGCCAGGGTGCGCCGTCAACCGGCCGAACCAGCGGAACCGGCCGCCCTGGCGGTACCGGCGGCACCGGCTGTCCGGCCGTCCCAGCGGGCCACGGCCAGGTCCACCCGCTCCCCGCCGGGACGCAGCGCGGTGCCGTCGGCGGCGAGCCGCCGCAGCGCCTCGACCGGGGCGGTGGGATTCGGCTCGCCGGTGGAGCGGATCACCCGGTGCCAGGGCACGTCGTCGTCGTGCCCGTGCCGGCTGAGCACGGCGCCGACCGTCCGGCCGGTGCCCGCGCCCACGTATTCGGCGACATCACCATAGGTCATCACCTTGCCGCGGGGAATTCGCGTGATCGCCTCGAGGACGGTCATCGCGTACGGGCTCGGCCGGCCGCCAACGCTGATCCGGGTGGCCAGCCCCGCGGACACGCTCAGCGGCGGCTCATGCCGCCGCCCGGCCCATCGAGTCTCCACTGCGGCCTCCGCCCTCCCATCGGCTTCCGACCAACCAGCTTCCGAGCAACCGGCTCCTGGGCGCCTCCGACGGACCGGTCGACGGACGGAGCGGTCAGTAGACGGGCAGGGACTTGTCGACCTGGTTCGCCCAGGCGGTCACCCCGCCCTGGACGTGCACCGCCGAGGAGAACCCCGCCCCCTTCAACGTCGCCAGCGCCTCGGCCGAGCGCACCCCGCTCTTGCAGTAGACGACGACCCGGCGGTCCTGCGGCAGTTCGGACAGGTGCGCCGGCAGTTCGCCCTTGGGGATCAGGCGCGCCCCCGGGATGCGCACGATCTCCCACTCCGCCGGTTCCCGCACGTCGACCAGCTCGATCGGCTCGCCCCGGTCCAGCCAGTCCTTGAGCTCGGTGGCCAGGATCGTCGAGCCGGCGGCGGCCCGCTCGGCCTCGTCCGAGACGACCCCGCAGAACGCGTCGTAGTCGATCAGCTCGGTGATGGTCGGGTTCTTGCCGCACAGCCGGCACTCCGGGTCCTTGCGGACCCTGATGGTGCGGTAGCTCAGCTCCAGGGCGTCGTAGACCGTCAGCCGCCCGACCAGCGGCTCGCCGATCCCGGTCAGCACCTTGATCGCCTCGGTGGCCTGGATCGCCCCGATCGACGCGCACAGCACGCCGAGCACACCGCCCTCGGCGCAGGAGGGCACCATGCCGGGCGGGGGCGGCTCCGGGTAGAGGCAGCGGTAGCACGGGCCGTGCTCGGCCCAGAACACGCTCGCCTGCCCGTCGAACCGGTAGATCGACCCCCACACGTACGGCTTGCCGAGCAGCACGCTCGCGTCGTTGACCAGGTAGCGGGTGGCGAAGTTGTCCGTCCCGTCCACGATCAGGTCGTACTGGCTGAAGATCTCCGTGACGTTCGAGGTGTCCAGCCGGGTCTCGTGCAGGACGACGTTGACGTGCGGGTTGATCTCGCGGATGGCGTCCCGGGCCGACTCCGCCTTGGACCGCCCCACGTCGGACTGCCCGTGGATGATCTGACGCTGCAGGTTGGACTCGTCCACGGTGTCGAACTCGACGATGCCGAGCGTGCCCACCCCGGCGGCGGCCAGGTACAGCAGGGTCGGCGAGCCGAGCCCGCCGGCGCCGACGGCGAGCACCTTCGCGTTCTTCAGCCGCTTCTGGCCGTCCATGGCGACATCCGGAATGATCAGATGTCGGGAGTACCGGCGGACCTCGTCGATGGTCAGGTCGGCCGCTGGCTCGACCAGAGGCGGCAGTGACACGATCTCTCCTCGCGGTTACAGCGCTGGCATCCGTACGTCCGGCTACCCTGTCGTCCCATCCTCGCAGGGACGCCATGCCATCATCGGCGGTCCGCCGGCGGCGGCCGGACGCCGACGACGTGAGCACGACACACCTGGATCGTGGGCTGATGTCGACAACGCCGCCAGCGCGCGGAAGCTTCCGCGACCCGAGCCCACCATGCTCCGGGCTCGCCACGCCGGCCGTCCGGCTCGCCCGCGGTGGCGCTACCGGCGGCCCGCGGCCCCGGCTCTGGGCCCGCCGGCCCTCTTCCCGTTGCGTGCACCCTGCCGGCCGTTGCCATTGCCGTTGCCGGCGGCGCCGTCCACCCCCGCGCCGTCCGTGCCGACCCCGTCCGTAGCGCCTCCGTCCGTACCGGACACGGCTGGGCGAGCGGCGGGCGCGGCGGGACCGGTGCCCCGGCCGGCGCCGGTGGGCTGCCGGTCGCGGTGGGCCTGAGCCACGCTGGCGGCGAGGACGGCCACCAGATCGTCCGCGGAGGTGGCCGTCTCGCCCTCGACCGGCGGGGTCACCACGTCGCTACCCGACACCTTCGCGTCGATGACGGCCTGCAGGGCCTGCCGGTAGCCGTCGGTGTAGGGGGTCGGGTCGAAGTCGTCGGACAACGACTCGATCAGCGTCTGCGCCATGACCAGTTCCTGCGGGCCGACGTTCACCTCCTCGTCCAGGAACGGGAAGTCCGGCCGGCGCACCTCGTCCGGCCAGACCATCGTCGACAGGACGAGCACGTCGCCGCGTATCCGCAGGGTCGCAAGCTGCTCCCGCTGCCGCAGAGCGATCTTGACGAGCGCGACCCGGCCGGAGCGGCCGAGCGCGTCGCGCAGGAGCACGTACGACCTGACCCCGCCCCGGTCGGGCTCGATGTAGTAGCTCCTGGCGTAGTAGATCGGGTCGACCTGCGCCAGCGGGACGAACTCCAGCACGTCGATCGTGTGGGAGGTGGGCAGCGGCAGGTTCGCGAAGTCGTCGTCGGTGAGCACGACGGTCTCCCCGGACGGCAGCTCGTAGCCTTTGGCGACCTCCGAGTAGGGCACTTCGACCCCGTCCGCCGCCGCGACCCGCTTGTAGCGGATGCGGGACCCGTCCCACCGCCTGACCTGGTGGAAGGAGACGTCCCGGTCCTCGGTGGCCGGGTAGAGCCGGACCGGAATCCGGACGAGACCGAAGGAGATCGCGCCTTTCCAGATCGACCGCATGCCCGCCCCTTACTGTGAGTTTGAGCATGTTCATAGGTTGTCCCGACCGGCATACCGCGGCGGTGGCAGCACCGGATCACGACAGCGCCGGATCAGATGTCCGCGCTGACGGGTACGGCCCGGCGGGCCGCGCTCCGCAGTCAGCGAACACACTCCTTGCCCAATGGTCTCCCAACGCTGGAGGGTACGGAAGCCGTGTGAGCACAAAAGACGAACGAATCGCGGACGAACGAATCGCGGACGAACGCACACCCGGGGCAGAGCGCCCAGGCACCGGGCGCCACGAGGCGGAGCACTCGGGCGTCGGTCCACCCCGGGGACCTCCCGGAACGACTTCCACCCGCCGGACCGCCAGCCAGGAGGCGGCTCGCCGGCCAGCCAGCGCCGCCGCGGCATCCGGCGAAGCCGGCCGTCGCGTCCAGCACCTGACGCGGTGACGCCGACCCCGGAACCACCGCACGACGATCGCGACACAATTCCGCACTCTGCACACTCTGTGTACGCACTAACACACCGAACGTTTCTAACCTGGTCGCCGCACGACCGGGCCGTTGCCTGCCCACGGCCGGATGAGCTGGTATTCATGGTGGGCGACGTGCCGGACCGAGTCGAAGAACACGGCGATCTTTTTGCCACTTCGGCAGGTACACCCGGCGCACAGGTGGAAGGTTCCAAAACGGCGGTAGGGCCAACGCAAGAGTACAGAGGATCACAGTCCGTAGGCGCTGACAGGAGAAAGCCATGACCTCACCGACGGATCTTCCGCTCGACGTGCATGACGTTCTCGACCGTCCCGACGTGCCCGACGCGGACGCCGCGGAGCAGGCGCGCGAGGTCCTGACGAGCGATTCGCTGCCGCTCACGGCATCGTGGCCGTCGTCGCTGGAGGTCGACGAGTACGACGCCGCGGAGCAGCAGATCGTCGTCGACGTCGACGAGGACGAGTACCGGTGAAGCGGGCCTGACCCGGGCGAGCCCGCGTGAGCCCCGGTTCACGCGGACCCCTGATATCCCCCTGATCCAACGGTGACGCGCCGGCGCCGACGGGCCCGCTCGGTGCGGCCCGCCGGCGCGGGCACGCCCGCACGGGAGAAGGATGATCACCCTGCCCGCGACTCCTCAGGCGGGCCTGGAAATCAGCCAGGCTGGGATCAGTCAGGACGGGGCCGGGCAGGAAAGGTACGGTGAGCCACCAGCGGGTTCACCCCCGCCTGGTACCCACATCCACAGACGCTCAAATCCCCTGTTCCAGATCCTGTATCCCAGATCCTGTACCCCGGATCCCGTACTCAGGTCCCGCCCAGATCCGAGTGCTCATCTTATGTTCACATAACATGACAAAGCACTACAGGTCGGGTCCCGGCCGGGTGCGACGCCCAGCCCGGACATCCGGACGGGCACCACTCCCGGCACGGGCGGCCGCCGAGCCGGCACCGAGGCTCGACCGATCAAAGGAGGTGCGCCGGTGAGCGCCGAGCCGGCCGCGCCGCAACCGCGTTCAGGCAAGACCGCCCGGCTGCCGCGCACCGCTCGCCGTTTCCAGCTGCTGGGAGCGGCCCGTGAAGTTTTCGTTGCCCAGGGCTATCACGCCGCGGCGATGGACGAGATCGCCGAACGCGCGGGCGTCAGCAAGCCTGTCCTCTACCAGCACTTTCCCGGAAAGCTCGAGCTCTACCTGGCGCTGCTGGACGAGCAGGCCCACGCCCTCGTCTCCAGCGTGCAGCGGGCGCTTGCGTCCACTACCGACAACCACACCCGAATCGCCCGATCGATCGCGGCCTACTTCGACTTCGTCGACGACCCCAGCGGCGCCTACCAGCTCGTTCTCGAGTCCGACCTACGCAGCGAACCCGCCGTCCGCAAGCGGGTGGAGAACAGTTTCACCGAGTGCGCCAACGCCATCGCGGACGTCATCGCCGCGGACACCGGCGTCGGCCCGGCCGAGGCCGAACTGCTCTCGATCGGGCTGGTGGGCCTCGCCGAGACCGGCGCCCGCTGGTGGCTGGTCACCGGCGGGGCGGTCTCGAAGGAGCAGGCCGTCGCGACCATGGTCGAACTGGCCTGGCGGGGGCTCGCCGGATATCCGCGCCGCACCACCGGCACCGACCCGACACCGGCCCGGGAAACCACCGGCGACGGTGACGCCTCCAGCGGACCCTGACGTCTCCAACGGACCCTGAGGTCTTCAGCCGACCCTGACGCCTCCAGCGAACATGGCCCGGCCGCGTCCCACGCCCCGCGCCGTAGGCCCTATGGTGACCTAGCCGGCCGAAGACGGCGAGACCCTCGCTCTTCTCCCGCCGCCGGACGTCACCAGGAACCTGGACGGCACACCTGACGAACACGGAGGTCATCACTGGTGGAGGTCAAGATCGGGATCCAGAACGTCGGGCGCGAACTGATCATTGAGAGCGGCCAGTCGCCGGACGACGTGGCCCAGGCGGTCACCGACGCGATCAGGTCGGATCTGGGGCTGCTCACGCTCGTGGACGAGAAGGGCCGGCGGGTCGTCATCCCGATCGGGAAGCTGGCCTACGTCGAGATCGCCGAATCCGAGACACGCCGGGTCGGTTTCGGCGCGCTCTGACGGCGACAGCACCCTCCGGTAACCCGAAACGCCCGACACAATACAAAAGGTAGTCGGAACAAAAGGTAGTCGGATGCCGGCTACCCGGGCCGGGTCGGGTCGGTTTCGGCCGCCCGGCCCCGGCCCGGGCCCGGGCTGTCTCAGGTCGACAGGCCGAGTGCGTCCATCCGTGCCGTGTGCGCGAGGGTGATCCGGTTGAACAGCTCCGCCAGCGCTGTCAGGTCGCCTATCCCGTTCAGCAGGGCGGCGAGCGCGCTGCGCTCCACCGCGACCCGCTGTGCCTCGGTCAGCGCCTCCCCCACCAGCCGCCGGGCCCACAGCGCGAGCCGGCCGGCCACGGTCGGATCGGCCTCGATCGCAGCCCGGACCCGCCCCACCGCGAACGCGGCATGGCCGGTGTCGGCGAGGACGTCAAGGACCAGCGCACGCACGTCGGGATCGAGCACGGTGGCGATCTCGCGGTAGAAGTCCGCGGCGATGCTGTCCCCGACATACACCTTGACCAGGCTTTCCAGCCAGTCGGCAGGCGCGGTGAGGTTGTGGAAGTTCGTCAGCGGCGACACGAACGGCTCCATGGCCCGCACCGGGTCGACCCCCACCCGCAGCAGATGGGCACGAACCTCCTCGAAGTGCGCGAATTCGGCAGCGGCGATGCCAGCCAGCGCAATCTTGTCGGTCAGGGTGGGAGCCATCCGCGCGTCCGTGGCCAGCCGCTCGAACGCGGTCAGTTCGCCAAAGGCAAGCAGTCCCAGCAGATCCACGACGGCGACGTCCGGTATGCCCGCGCGGACAGCATCACGAGCCTGCACGTCACGGGCCTGAACGTCACGGTGCGACTCGGGCGCGTCGGTGGCCACCCCGTGGGCCCGGGCCCCTGGTACGGCCGAATCATGATCGGACCATTTTCGGCCCTCCGGATCGGGGCCGCGTGCCGTGCCGGCCCCGCCGGCCTGACCGCCTGCGTCGTCCCCGCCGATCGACGGCGCCGGAAAGCCGACCCGGCCGGTACCCGTACTGTCCGTCATATCGGATCACCTCAGCCTCGTCCTCACGGCGAACCGCCCCGATATACACCGACCGGAAGCAGGACCGGGACACCTTACGGCACAGGCACTTGCGGCATCTGACGGAATGGGCCGCAGCACCCTGCCGAAGGTCATCGTGTCGGAACATGTCTCGGAGAGCAGCCCACAGGTTATCCTTATCATTAGCCGGGAGCTGCCAAGACCACTTCCGGCCCGCGCGGGCGTCGCCCCACTCCGGGTCAGCGGACCCCGCCGGTAGATGTCGTGAGCGGGTGCAGCGTCGGATCCCGCTCATAGCGACTCGGGGACCTGGGCCTCGATGGCGCGAACGAAGGACGATCGCGCCGTCTCCGGCCCTCTAGCAGACCAGGAGTATCCCGCTGTCCGTTTCAGCCGAAACCACAACACACCGACACGATGACCCCACAGATCCCACGGGGCACCCGGACGCCGGCGAGACGGGGGCCCCGACGGCGCCGGCCACGACACCGGCGCCCGGTTTCGCCGACCTCGGCGTCCGTGAAGAGATCGTCGAGGCCCTGCGCGCCAAGGGCATCGTTTCCCCCTTCCCCATCCAGGAACTGACACTTCCGCTGGCGCTGGCCGGGTCCGACATCATCGGGCAGGCCCGCACCGGCACCGGCAAGACGCTCGCCTTCGGCATCCCGCTCGCGCAGCAGGCGACCAGCCGTGACGAGGGCGCCAGCGGGCAGCCGCAGGCGCTCGTGGTCGTTCCCACCCGCGAGCTGTGCCTGCAGGTCACCGCCGACATCGACCGTGCCGGCTCGGGCCGCGGCCTGCGGGTGCTGCCGGTCTACGGCGGCCGTGCCTACGAGCCGCAGCTGGCAAGCTTGCGCGCCGGCGTGGACATCGTCGTCGGCACCCCCGGCAGGCTGCTCGACCTGGCCCGCCAGAACGCCCTCGTGCTGACGGCGGTGCGCATGCTCGTCCTCGACGAGGCCGACGAAATGCTCGACCTGGGCTTCCTGCCGGACGTCGAGCGCATCCTCGCCCAGCTTCCGGACATCCGCCAGACGCTGCTGTTCTCCGCGACGATGCCGCCGCCGGTGATCTCGCTGGCCCGCCGGTTCATGCGGCGGCCGGTGCACGTCACCGCGGAGCACCCCGACGAGGGCCGCACGGTGCCGGACATCAGCCAGCACGTCTTCCGCGCGCACGCGCTGGACAAGATCGAGGTGCTGGCCCGGGTCCTGCAGGCCGAGGGCCGAGGGCTGGCCATCGTCTTCGTCCGGACCCGCCGTACCGCCGACCGGGTCGCCGACGACCTGACCGGGCGTGGTTTCGCCGCCGCGGCCGTCCACGGGGACATCGGCCAGGGCCAGCGGGAGCAGGCGCTGCGGGCGTTCCGGTCCGGCAAGATCGATGTGCTGGTCGCCACCGACGTCGCCGCCCGTGGCATCGACATCGGCGGAGTGACCCACGTGGTCAACTACCAGTGCCCCGAGGACGAGAACGTCTACCTGCACCGCGTCGGCCGCACCGGCCGGGCCGGCGGCAGCGGGGTGGCGGTGACCTTCGTCGACTGGGACGACCTGCCGCGGTGGTCCCTGGTCAACCAGGCGCTGGGCCTGCCCTTCGACACGCCGGTCGAGACCTACTCGACATCCCCGCACCTGTTCGAGGCCCTGTCCATCCCCGCGGACGCCCGCGGGGTGCTGCCGCAGGCGTCCCGTACCCGGGCCGGGCTCGCCGCCGAGGAGGTCGAGGACCTCGGGGAGACCGGGCGTCCGAAGCGCCGGCGGTCAGGCCGGGCCGGTGACCGGCCGGACGCCACCCGCGCCGAGCCGTCGGCCGGTCGGCCCCCCGCCGCCCGCACGACCCGGACCAGGCGCCGTACCCGTGGGGGCGGCGCCGCGGTGGCGGCGGTGACCGTGGTCCCCGCCGACGAGCCCACCGACGCGCAGCCGGCGGCTCACGCGGACGCGCCCGCGCAACAGCCGGCATCCACTCGGCCGGCATCCACTCGGCCGGCTCGTCCAGCCCCGGCCGACGCGGTCCCAGCCCTGTCCCCGGCAGCGTCCGTGGAACTTCCCGGCGCACCGGCTGGCGGGCCGTCCGTGGCCGAACCGCGGCCGGCCGGGACCAGCGGGCGGATACGGCCGGCGGCCAGCAGGGCTGCCCTGTTCCTGGAGCCTGCTCCGCTGCATCCGACGGCGCCGGACACCGGCTCGGATTCCATCGTGGCTGCCGACATCGTGAAGCCCGACATCGTTGAACCCGGCATCGTGGAGCCCAATATCGTGGACCAGGGCATCGTGGACCACGATTCTGCCGCTCCGGGCTCCGGTGCGGACGGCGCCGCGGTGACCGGGCCGGCTCCCCGGCGGCGCCGACGCCACCGGCGGCGCGACGATCGCGGCCGTCCCGTCGGCTCACCGGCCGTGGAGGCGAACCTCACCGGCAGGCAGGACGACCGGATCGAGCAGCGAGCCGAGTCGGCCTGACGACCCCGGCCCGGACCAGCCCGGTCCGGGCCAGCCCGGCGTTCCGGAAGGCCGAACAGCCGGCATGATCGCTGGTTCGTCGGGTCGGTCAGCCCGTCGTCCCTGTCAGTCCCGTCAGAACCCGGCGGACGCGCGGAGCCCGGACGTGAAGCGCGCCGCCGGCCACCCGGCCGGACCTGTCAGGGCTCGACGGAGGTGTGGACCCGCAGCCGGATGCGCACCCAGGCGATCCGCCGGCATGCCGGGCAGCGCACCAGGGACCGGTGCCGCAACCGTGGCACCGGCACATGCACGCTGGGGATCAACAGGGCGACCGCCTCACGCGGCCGGAGCGTGGTCGTCTGCCCGCAGCGGGAGCACATCACATCCAGCCCGCTGGCCACCGGCGTGACCGGTGTGCCCGGCCTGCCCCCGCTGTAGAGCGCCCGCTTGCCGTGGACGTCCCGGCCTACCGTCACCGGGGTGGCAAAGCGCTCGTGGGCCGCGGGTGGGGGCTGCGCGGCGCTGCGCGGCCGTAGCCGGTCGAAACCGGCGGACGCGGCAGCCGCTTCCCGGCGGGCACTCACCGGCTCGTGGCCCGGGACACCGTGCCGGCTGCCGCCGCTGCCGCCGCGCCGACTACCGCGCCGGCCGTCATGCCCGCCACCACGCCGGCCGCCACCGGCGGGCGAGCCGGTGATCCGCCCGGTGGCGTCGATCCCGGCACCGGTACCGGCGGCACCGCGGACGCCGTCCGGGGCGTGCTCCCAGCCGTCCCTCGGGCCACGGCCCCGCCGCCGCCCTCTCGTCGAGGGTCGGACGCGGCCCCGGTGGCGGAGCCCGCCAGCAGCGCCCGGGCATGCGCCCGGTATGCCGTCGCCCCCCTGGAACGTCTCGCCGTCGTGAGGATCGAACGTCCGGAACCCGGCGCCTCGGCGAACCGGACCGACCGCGCGATGGGCGGCTGGAGCACCGCGACCGCGTACCGGGCGGAAACGTCCGCCAGGACGGCGCGGCCGTGCGCGGTCCGGGCGTCGAACAGGGTCGGCAGCACCCCGCGGACCCGCAGCTCGGCGTTGGTCAGACGTTGCACGTCGTGGACGGTGTCGAGCAGTTGCCCGACACCGCGATGCGACAGGGTCTCGCACTGCAACGGGATGATCACCTCGTCCGCCGCCGTCAGCCCGTTGATCGTCAGGATTCCGAGCGAGGGCGGACAGTCGATCAGGATGAAGTCGTAGCGCTCGTCGATCTCGGCGAGCGCGAGCCGTAGCGCGTGCTCACGGCCGGTGCGGGACAACAGCACGGCCTCGCAGCCGGCCAGCTCGATGGTCGCCGGCAGCAGATCCGGGCCGTCCTCGGTTCGCCGCACCACGAGGCCAGGGCTGAGCCGGCCCAGCAGCACATCGTGCACGGACAGCTCGATGACGTCTGGATCCAGGCCCAGGGAGAACGTCAGGCATGCCTGCGGGTCGAGGTCAACGAGCAGAACCCGGCATCCCAACTCGCTCAGCGCGGCGCCGAGGCTCGCCACGGACGTCGTCTTGGCGACGCCACCCTTCTGGTTTGTGACGGCGAAGACGCGAGCCATACAGATCAGTCTCCAAGCGTTGGCGCAAAACCACAACACCCCACGCCACAACAACATCACCGATACCTGAAAAACTCGATCTCTATTTCGGACAAATCATAAAAGAACGCGCATTCATCGGGCCATGATCAGCCGTGGGCCTTCCTGTCGGCATACCTGGTTGGGCATCGGGCCCCGGCCCGGGAAACCTCTGGGCGGCACGGCGGAGGTCTGTGAGGATGAGGAGATGGCACGCGGCGCGCCGGTACCGCCCGGGCGGGAGCTCCGGGCGGCCTCGACAGCGGCGTCCGCGGCATGCTCCCGATCGTCCGAGCACCGCGGTGGCTTTCGCCGGCCCCCGCCACCGCAATGATCGGTGACATTCTCGGCCTGCTGCTGGTCGTCGCCCTCATCGCCGCCAACGGGCTGTTCGTGACCGCCGAATTCGCCTTTGTGGCGGTCGACCGCAGCCGGCTCGAGCAGGCGGCGCGGGACGGTTCCCACCGCGCGGCCCGGGTGCTGCGGGCCGTCCGGTCGCTGTCGTTCCAGCTTTCCGGCGCGCAGCTGGGAATCACCCTGACGTCGCTGGTACTCGGTTACATCGCCGAGCCCGCGATCGCCTCCCTGCTGCTACCGGCGATCAACGCGACCGGCCTGCCAGCCGACGTCGGCCATGCCGTCGCGGTGACCGCCGCCCTGCTGATCGCGACAGTCACCCAGATGATCTTCGGCGAGCTCTTCCCGAAGAACATCGCGGTCGCGACACCGATGGCCACGGCCCAGTGGGTCGCCGGGCCGCAGATGCTCTTCTCCAGCGTCTGCCGACCGATCATCACGCTTCTCGACGGATCCGCCAACCGGTTGCTGCGCGCGCTGGGGATCGAGCCGCGGACCCAACTGCGATCGGCCAGATCACCGTCCGAGCTCGGCTGGCTGGTGCGCTCGTCGGCCGAGCACGGCACGCTGCCCGGCAACACCGCAAGTCTGCTGGGCAGATCCCTGCGGCTACGCGAGCGCGCCGCCCAGGACGTCATGACGCCGCGGGTGCGGGTGGTCGCGCTGCACGCCGACGACAGCGTCACGGAACTGCTCCGGGTCACCGGGGAATCAGGCCACTCCCGTTTCCCCGTCCTGCGCCCCGCCGGTGCCGCCGCGCCCGATACCGGCGCCCGCAGGGATTCGAGTGCCGGTAGGGATACGGGCGCCGATCGCGGCACCACCGGCCGCGGCGGCGGAGGCCAGGCCGCCGAGCCGCCGGGCCCGGGGAGCGTCACGGCTGTTCCCGGGGACGTCGACGACGTCGTCGGGGTCGTCCACGTCAAGGACGCCTTCGGTGTGCCGCCGGCCGAGCGCGGCAGCACACCGGTCAGCCGGCTCATGGTCGCTCCGGTGGTGGTGCCGGCATCGCTGAGCTGCGACGATCTGCTCACCACCCTGCGCGGGCACAGCCTCCAGATCGCCGTGGTCATCGACGAGTACGGCGGCACCGCCGGCCTGGTCACCCTGGAGGACCTCGTCGAGGAACTCGTCGGCCATGTCCTGGACGAGTACGACGCGCCGGAAAGACCCGACGCCACCGCCGGGCCGGACGGGAGCTGGTCGCTGTCCGGCCTGCTCCGCCCGGACGAGGTCGCCGACCTGACCGGTGTCCGGCTGCCCGACGGCCCGTACGAAACCGTCGCCGGCGTCGTCCTGCACCGGCTCGGGCGCATTCCCAAGCCGGGTGACCAGGTCGACGTCGAAGGCCAACTGCTCACCGTCGAGGAGATGGACCATCATCGCGTCAGCCGTGTCCGGCTGGCGGGCCGCCCGCCCGACCAGCCAGCCCGGACCCGCCGGAGCGGGCACTCCGGTCACTCGTCCGGCCCGCGTGGCCCGCACGCTCCGCGCAGCGCCGTCGGCGCCGACGGCCCGGCCGGACGGGCACGGCGATGACCCTGCTCTATCTTGTCGGCGCGATCTTCCTGCTGGCCGGCAACGCGTTCTTCGTCGGCGCCGAGTTCGCCGTCATCTCGGTCCGTCGCGACCAGATGGAACCGTATGCGGCCGAGGGCGACCACCAGGCCCGCAGCGTCCTCACCGCGATCGAGAACCTGTCGCTGATGCTCGCGGCTTCCCAGCTCGGCATCACGATCTGCTCGCTCGGGCTCGGCGCGGTGGCCGAGCCCGCGATCGCCCACCTGATCGAGGGGGGTCTGGACGGGCTCGGCGTCCCCAGCGGTTTCCATCACCCGATCGGGTTCGCGCTCGCGCTCCTGATCGTCGTCTGCCTGCACATCGTGCTCGGCGAAATGGTGCCGAAGAACATCGCGCTGGCCGGCCCCGAGAAGGCCGCCCGCTGGCTCGCACCGCCGTTGCTCCGGTTCGCCGGCCTGACCCGCCCGCTGATCGTCTTTCTCAACGCCGTCGCCAACCGGTGTGTCCGGCTCGTCCGCGTCCATCCGGTGGACGAGCTGAGCACCGCCTACACCCCGGACCAGCTCGCGGTGATGATCGCGGAATCCCGGCAGCAGGGCCTGTTGGAGGACACCGAGCACGAGTTGCTGACCGGCGCGCTGGAACTGTCCGAGCGGACCGCCGGCACCATCATGATCCCGGTTGTCGAGATCGTGACCGTCCCGTGGTCGGTGACCGCGTCCGAGCTGGAGAGGCTGGTCGCCGGGACCGGCTTCTCCCGCTTCCCGGTACGCGCCGCCGACGGCGACGCCCCAGCCGGACCGGGACCGGTAATCGTCGGTTTCGTGCACGCCAAGGACGTCATCGGTATCCACGGCGACGCCCGGGACGAACCGCTGCCGCCACGCAGGCTGCGGCCGATGGTCGAGATCCGCGCCGACCTGCCGCTGGACGAGGTCCTGCGCCTGATGCAGCGCAGCGGCTGCCACCTCGGCCGGATACCCGGGCCGAACGGCACGACCCGCGGCGTCATCGCTCTCGAGGACGTGGTCGAGGAGTTCGTGGGCGAGATCGAGGACGCCAGCCACCGGCCGGGCGTAGGTGAAAACCTCCCCTATGACAGCGGTTTCCACCTACAGGCGCGGAAGCCGTAGGTGGAAACCGCTGTCCTGGTGACGGCTTCCACCTACGGACGGAGAGGCTTCGGGCGGCGAGGCGTGGCTCCTAGGCCTTCTCGTTCCTGGGCGCGGCCGACTGGACGACCTCGAAGGACCACAGCGTGGCCGCGGTCGCGGCCGGCGCACCAGCCCCGGGGTGACCGCCGGGTCCGCCGTGACCGGCCGGCGCACCAGATCCGGGATGACCAGCCGGCGCGCCATGGCCGGCTGGCGCACCGGCACCGGGGTGACCGCCGGCTCCGGGATGACCGGCCGGCCCCGGACCACCCGCGGCGTCCGCCGCCGCCTGCGCGTGCCCGGCCTGGAAGGCGTTGGACGCCTGCCATTTCTGGAAGTCCTCCTCGCTACGCCAACGCGTGTAGACGAGGTAGGTGTCGGTGCCCTCCACCGGCCGTAGCAGCTCGAACCACTCGAAACCGTCCGCGGCCTCCACGATGCCGGCCCGACCAGCGAACCGCTGCTCCAGCGTGGCCCGCAGCTCGGCCGGGACGGTCAGTGCATTGATCTTCACAACGCTCATGAGGCCACGTTAGTTCGTGGCACCGGTCACGCGACACCGCAACGACTCACTCAGAGCGGCGCATGCACGCACCGCCCGGCATTGCATCACCATCTGATCGCAATCTGGACACGTAACGCACCCTGCATGCATCTATCATGGTCAATGTGGAACTATTAGTTGCTATTTGATTTCTGAGAGTAAGAAACGGGGATGTTCAGGTGATTGATCAGCGGCATCGAGTCAACGAGGTCACTGATGCCGTGACACGATCCGGGGCCTGCCGGCCGATGGCCGACGCGGGCGGTGCCACCAGCGTCAACAGTGCCACCGATACCGACAGCACCAGCGGTACCACCGACAGCACCGACAGCATGGCGGCGAGCCCCGGCCCGGATGTCGGGCTGTTCGGGCCGTCCAGCATGACCTGGCGGGTACGCAGCGATCCGAGCATGATCATTGCCGGTATCCGCGCGTTGCTCCTGCAGGGCGTGCATCCGCTGGCGATGGCCGGCGTCGCCCAGCATTCCGCCTACCGGGCCGACCCGTGGGGACGTCTGCTGCGCACCGCCACCTACGTCGAAACGATCACCTACGGAACCACGGAACAGGCACGGCACGCGGCCGAACGGGTACGTCACGTGCACGCAGGTATCCGTGGCATCGAGCCCACCAGCGGCCGGCCCTACCGGGCCGCCGATCCCGAACTGCTGCTGTGGGTGCATGCGAGCGAGGTCGAGTCCTTCCTCACGACAGCCCGTCGATGCGGGCTGCGCCTTACCGACAGCCAGGCCGACGCCTACTTCGCCGAGCAGGTGCGTGCCGCCGAGCTGATCGGCATCCCGGCGGAGGATGTCCCGGACAGCCGGGCCGCGGTTGCCCGCTATTTCGCCCGGATGCGCCCTCACCTGCGGGTGACCTCGCAGTCCCACGAGATGATCTCGTTCATCCTGCGGCCGCCCATGCCCCGGTGGGTGTCGCGGACCACGCCCGCGCGCCCGGCGTGGTCCGCCCTGAGCGCGATCGCGGTCGGGATGCTGCCTGGCTGGGCCCGGCGGCTCTACGGCCTGCCCGACACGCCGCTGCTGGACGCCGCCGCCTGCCTGGGCGCACGGGCGACACGTACCGCGCTGCTCGCGCTGCCACGCCGGCTACGGCAGGTCCCCGGGTCGGGGGACGCTACGGCACGCCGCGCCAGGACGCGCACTGCCAGGCCTGTGCCCGACGCCCGGATGATCCCCCGGGACGCTCCGCGGCGCCTCGTGATGACACCGCCGCGCCAGCGGACGGAGGAGGACCCGCTGCCGCCTCAGACCCGCCGCCTCCCAGCCCACCTGACGGTGGCACCAGGCCGGTGACCCCAGCCCGACAACACCGACAGCCAGTCCCGACGACACCGTAAGCCAGCCTGGCGACACAGCGGGGAGGTGTCACGGGCAGCCGGATGTGGCCTACTCTTGCCGATCGTGGCTCAACTTCCCCGGGTAGCGGTGTTCGGTGCGGGTCCGGCCGCCGGTACGGCGCTGCGCGTGCTCATCGACTCCGGGCTGGACGCGCACCTGTTCGTGACACACGATCGCGCGACGCACGACGCGGACGGCCCGGCGACGGCGCCCCCCTCGCCCACCGGAGGACCCGCCGGGGCCGGTGGGGAGTCTCCCAGAACCGGTGGGGAGTTCCCGGACGAGCGGGGCTTCGCCGGGCGGTTCACGAGGCTCGATAGCGGCGGCTACGAGATTCACCCGCAGGACGACGGCCGCCGGCCGTTCGACGTCCGCGGCGGTGACCAGCCGGCGACTCGATGGGACGCCGTGGTCCTCCTCGGCGGAGTCGTCGGGCCTGTCGTCGGAAAGGCCGCCGCGCACCGGCTGACCAGCTCGCCCGCCGTCCCATCGGCGTTGTTCGGCGGCGTTTTCGACCCGGACGCGGAAGGGGTGTACGGATGTGGCGTCCTGCCAAGCGGCGTGTCGCCGGGGTCGGGGCCGGGGCCGGCCGGCGGCACCGGGGCGATCAGTGTCACCGACGCCGTCCGGCTCGCTGAGGCGCAGGCCCGCTGGCTGGGCGAGTACCTGCGCGGCCGCTATCTGCTGCCGCCACGATCGGTGATGCTGACCGCTACCGGCGCCGCCGGAGCATCGCGGTCACCAGTCGGTGACCTGCGCGGTCGGTGGTCGCGGCCACACCACCGTGGCGGCGTCGACGCCTACCTGCGGTGGCTGGCCGCCGAGGTGCGCCGGGGACGCGCCCGGGCCGCCGCCGGCCGGTATCCGCTGCCCGTCCCCTCCCTGCTCACGACGTGCTGATCTCGGGGCCCTCGGTCCCGCAGAAGCCCGCGGCGGAGCGCGGCAGCCGGGCATAGCCGCGTCCCCGCGGCCACCCGTGGGGCGGCACGGGGTGCGCGGGGCGCGGGCGCGCGCGGCGGGGTGTGTCAGGCGAGGATGGCCAGCCGCTGGGCCGCCGCCCGCAGGGTGTCCAGCCGTTTCGGGAAGGCGAAACGTATGATGTGACGCCCGTATGCGGGTTCGTTGAAGAACGACGATCCGGGGACCGATGCCACCCCGACCGTCTCCAGTAGCCGGCGGGCGAAGGCCACGTCGTCCCCGTCAGGGTCGAACGATCGCGTATCGCACATGACGTAGTACGCTCCGTCAGGTGGCCGGAAATGGAAGCCGGCCGCGGCGAGCGCGCCGCACAGCAGGTCACGGCGCTCGAGGTAGTCGGTGACGATGCTGTCGTAGTAGCTCGACGGCAGGGCCATAGCGGCGGCCCCGCCCGCCTGCAACGGCGCGGCGGCCCCGACGGTCAGGAAGTCGTGGACCTTGCGGATGGCGGCGGTGTAGGCCGGTGGGGCGATGGTCCAGCCGACCCGCCAGCCCGTCACCGCATAGGTCTTCGACAGGGCGTTGATCGTGACCGTGCGGTCGGCGAGCCCCGGGACGGTGGCGGGCGGGATGTGCCCGCCCGGGCCGAGATACTGGATGTGCTCGTAGATCTCGTCGGTGAAGACGAGCGCGTCGTGCCGCTGGCAGAGCTCTGCGATCAGCTCCAGCTCGGCGCGGGTGAACACCTTGCCGGTCGGGTTGTGCGGCGTGTTGATGACGACGGCCCGGACCCGGTCGGAGAAGGCGGCGCGCAGCTGCGCCTCGTCGATGCTCCAGTCGGGCCCGTGCAGCGGGACGAACTTCGGCCGCGCGCCGGAGAGGATCGTGTCCGGGCCGTAGTTCTCGTAGAAGGGCTCGAAGAGCAGCACCTCCTCGCCGGGGTCGACCAGCGCGAGCATGGTCGCGATCATCGCTTCGGTGGAACCGCAGGTCACGCAGATCTCGGTCTCCGGATCCACCGTCCACCCCGGATAGGTACGGGCGACCTTGGCGGCGATGGCGCGCCGGAAGGCCTTCGCGCCCCAGGTGATGGCGTACTGGTTGTCGTCCGCGTCGATGGCGGCCTTCGCCGCCTCCTTCAGTTCGGCCGGGCAGGGGAAGTCCGGGAAGCCCTGTGCGAGGTTGATGCCGTCGTGCGCCAGGCAGAGCCGGGTCATCTCCCGGATCACCGACTCGGTGAACGTCCCGGCCTTCGCCGACACTCGCAACGGGCCGCCCGCGGGCCGGGCCTGGCCGCCACCGGGCAGCCGGGCGTCCTGCAACATGATCGGCGACACGGCCGGCGACACGGCCGAGGGCGCGGTGTTCGGCTGGCCGGCACTCGCTCGCTCTGTCACGAAGCCATCATGGCCCAGCTCCCGCCGGCCTACCGGACAACGAGCAGGCCCCGGACGCTCCTCGGCTGAAACCGCCGGCGGAGCCGCGACCGGAAACAGATGCCATTCACATGATCCATACGACAGCCCATGGGCAAGGATGTGAATCCGGTGCCGCTGTGACAGCACTGAATTCACATCCTTCGGGCACTTCGGAGGGGCCGCCCGAACAGAGGCGTGGCGGACGGCGGCGTTCAGGCGTTTCCACAGGTCACAGCCCTACCCGGACAAACACCAATCAAGATTCTCTGACGCTCCCCAGCCGGGCGCGGGGATACGGGCTGGCGCGGGGGTACGGGGTTCAGCCGGGTGGCTCGGCGGCGGCGACGGCGTCCCAGGG
>NZ_CAAAFS010000068.1:0-8647 GCF_900634755.1 Protofrankia symbiont of Coriaria myrtifolia | reverse complement strand
GCCCACCGGCACCGTGGCCAGCGCCTCGGCCCTCCGCAGCTGACGTCCCAGCGACGCCTCGTCGTGCTCGGCGCTGGCCACGGTGCCGGTGGGCAGATGGTGCAGCTCCACCCGCCAGCAGGGACGGCGCAGGGTACGGGAGACCGCCAGCGCATACAGCGCCAGCGCCGGGGAGACCCGGGCGTCGTCGTCGGTGGGCGGTCGGCGTCCCGTCTTGTAGTCGACGGCGACGAGCTCGCCGTCCCGGTCGTCGAGCCGGTCGACCCGCCCGGACAGGGCCAGCCGCTCGGTGCGCGCGGCGACCTGACGTTCCACCGCTCTGGGCTCGCGGGCCGGGTCGAGGGTGGCCACGTAGCGCCCGACCATCTCCGCGGCCCGTTCCCGCCAGGTCGTGGACTGCTCGGCGTCCCGCCAGCCATCCGTGATCCACAGCAGTCGGACGAGGTGGGCGGCGCGGGTCGGCGTGCGGCGGGCCAGCGGTTCGTCCCACCAGGCCCGCAGGGCGTTGTGCACGCTGGAACCAAGGGAGTTGTGCGCCCACGCCGGCCCCTTCACCGGCGCCGGCCGGTCGAGATACGCCATCCGGTAGCGGCGGGGACATTCCGCGAATGCGGACAGTTTCGACGGGGTGCACACGAACAGCCGCCGCGGCATGCCGTCCAACTGCAACTGGTCCACGAGACGATCCTCCCATCCGTCCTGACGCCGTCCCGGTGGCGTCCCGGTGCGGTTTCGGGGGGTGTCCTTCCGGCATCCGCCGGACGTCCCGTGCGGCATCCGTGTGGCGCCCGTATGACAGCGGCGTGACGTCCCGACCGCTTCTGGGCCGTGTGAGGTCACGGTGCGAGCCGGACGGACCGCTGGACGGTGGCAATCCCGGCTGGCATGCTGGTAGCCATGCCCGGTGGATCTCCTCTTTGCGCGCGCCGCGCGAGCAGATCACCGGATCATTTTTACCAGGGACCGGGCACGGTCCCTGCACTGCCGCGTATCTGACGCGACACGCCGAGACTCAAGGCCCGGACTTTCCCCGGGCCTGTCCGGCTCCGGGACGGCCGGGTCCCGAATGAAAAGAGCCCAGATGACAAGCCACGCGCTTCCCGCCGCCACGCCGGCACCGGCGGTCTCCTCGATCGCGGACGGCCGGCAGGCCATAGACGAGATCGACACACAGCTTCGCGCGCTCGTCGGCGCCCGTCTGGAGATATCCCAGCAGATTCAGGCGCTGCGTTCCGCGGACGGCGGTCCGCGGATCCAGCACGAACGGGAAAACGAGATCATCACAGCCTGGTCGCGGGAGCTCGGGCCGCGCGGGGCCGAAATCGCCCTGTCCATTCTCACGCTGTGTCGCGGATCTCTCACCTAGGTCCTCGGATCGCGGACGCTTCGGTCTGAGGACACCAGCCGGATTCCCACCGTGAGGAACGATCCCGATTCTCCCGGTGATGTCTTCTTCCTCTGGTGACGTCTGGTGACGTCTGGTGACGTCGTCCGGTCGGATGTACGGTTCACGGGCTCTGGAGCCGCCGGTCGGTGGAGCTGCCGCGTTCGGGCCGCCGATCCCATGATCCGGGGGCGCGGCGGCGCCTGTCGCCGACGTCCTCACCTGTTCCCGCGTCCGTCCCCACCGACGATGTCCCCGCGGACGTCCCCGCGGACGTCTCCAGGGATTCGGCCAGCAGCGCCCGCAGCTCCGCCCGCAACTCGGAGCGCAGATAGTCACGGGTGGCCAGTTCCCCGACCCGGATGCGGATCGCCGCTATCTCGCGGGCGAGGTACTCGGTGTCGTCGAGCTGGCGTGAGGTCTGCTCCCGGTCCTGCGCGAGGTTGGCCCGGTCCCGGTCGTCCTGCCGGTTCTGCGCCAGCAGGATCAACGGCGCGGCATACGCCGCCTGCAGGGACAGCGCCAGCGTCAGAAAGATGAACGGGTAGTTGTCGAACCGCAGGTCACGGGGCACGATGATGTTGTAGCCGATCCACAGCACCACCACGATGCTCTGCGCCACCAGAAAGCGTGCGGTCCCGATGAACCGGGCGATCCGCTCGGCGACCCGGCCGAAGGCGTCCGGTTCGTGGGGACGGCGGACCAGCGCCGACCGGCGGGACGGACTAGGTTGATCGAGCCTGCCCGTACGACGACGGAGCCTCATCAGATCCCCGCGCCCGGGCCGTCCAGACCCGAGGCGCCCGCGTCCCGGGCATCCACATCCGGAGTGTCCGCACCCGAAGCGCCTGCCTTGCGGGTTCCCCTGCCCGGGATGTCCAGGGCTGGGGCGCCCGGGCTCGGGGTGCCCCGGCTCGGAGCGTCCGAGTTCGGGGCGTCCGGGCCGAGGTCGTGTTCCCGCCAGCCGGCCGGCAACAGATGATCCAGTACGTCGTCGACGGTGACCACCCCCACCAGCCGGGCGCCGTCGTCCAGCACCGGAACCGCAACCAGGTTGTACGACGCGAGGTGACGGGTCACCTCCTGTAGCGACGCCTCCGGCCGCAGCGGGGTGATGCCGACGTCGACGACACCGCTGACAAGCGCCCCGGGCGGTTCCCGCAGCAGCCGCTGGAAGTGGACGAGCCCGAGATAACGCCCGGTGGGCGTCTCGAACGGGGGACGCACCACGTACACCTGCGCAGCCAGCGCCGGGGAGAGCTCTGGCGCCCGGATCCGCGCGATCGCCTCGGCCACGCTCGTGTTCGGGCCGACGATCACCGGCTCGCTGGTCATCATGCCTCCGGCGGTCCGGTCGGGGTAGACGAGCAGACGCCGGACCGGCGCGGCCTCCCACGGCGCCATCAGTCGTAGCAGCCGTTCGGCCTCCCCGGCGGGCAGGTCCCCCAGCAGGTCGGCGGCGTCGTCGGGGCCCATCGCCTCCAGGACGTCGGCGGCCCGCTCGTCGGCGAGCCCGCCGAGCAACTCGACCTGTTCGTCCTCGGGCAGTTCCTCCAGGACGTCGGCGAGCCGTTCGTCGTCGAGGGCCGCGGTCACCTCGACGCGACGTTTGTCGGAGAGGTCCCGCAGCAGCGCGGCAAGGTCCGCCGGCCGCAGTTTCTCGAACACCGCGAGCATGTTGGCCGCGCCCTGGTCCTCCTCCGGCAGAGCGAGCCCGGTGACCTCGGCCCAGGAGACCGTGCGGACCTCGCCACGGCGCCGCCGACCGATGCGTACCGCGACCTGGTCGACGACCCAGTCGCCGCCGCGGACCTGTTCGATCGCGGCGTCGACCACGGTGGCCGGGGCGCCGGTGGCGACCAGCGTCACCCGCCGGTCCAGCAGCTCACCGAGCACCAGCGTCTCACCGGGACGCTGGGAAAACCGGCGCCAGCTCAACCTGGCCGAGGACAGCACCACGGCACCCGACTCCACCCCCGTCACCCGACCGATCGGGACGAAGATCGGATGACGCTGCACCTCGACCGCGAGCCCGAGGACGCGGGGCGGCTGGCTGCCGGGCCGCACCGTCACCACCACGTCCCGCAGCCGTCCGACCACGTCACCGTTGGGGTCGAGGACGAGCAGCCCCGCCAGCCGCCGGCAGAACATCCGCCCCGACGCCGCCGTCACCGCCGGCCACCCGTCATGACACCCGCCCCACCGAACACCTGGCGCGACGCACGCCACAGCCAAATACCCGCCGTCACGGCCGACCACCGCAACGGTTGATGGTTCGGCCTCACGGCGCGAGGCTACCCCCACCCTCACGACTCCCGATCCAGGCGATGCTGTCAGCGAACAGAACCATGACGTGGAAAACGTCGCCGTGACTTCGACAAGCGTCTGCGGGTCAAACGCTTCAAAAAGGATCTCTGACGTCTGGGAGCTGACGTGGGCGCCGAACGGCCGGGCGTTGTGGCAGTACGGGGAGCCGATCCCCGGCAGGCCGGGTCCACACGTCATCTGGCTACGAATCGGCTCGCATGACATCTTCGAGGATCGATAGCGCTCACGGCGAGCTGCCCACCAGGGCTGTCACCCTGATCCCGAACCCTGGAGACGGATGCGGACGCGGTGGGCGGCGGTGCCGCTGACCGCGTTTGTGCCGGTGGCGGCCTGTGGGACGAGCTAATAGGGCGCTCGGCGGGCCAGGTCGAGGGCGTAGGGCGGCCAGAACAGCTGCCGCCGGCGAACGTCGATGATCGCGGATGTGACGCACATGAGGCTATATCATGTGCGTCATGATGGAACGGATCGGCGTACGGGAGCTCCAGCACAACGCGTCCAGGATCCTCGATCGGGTCAAGACCGGCGAGACCATCGAGATCACCGAACGCGGCCGCCTTATCGCCGTCCTCACCCCACCCAGCGACCTCCACCAGGCACGGGCACGGCTGATCGACGAAGGAGTGCTCCAGCCCGGCGAGGGCGGTCTCGCCGAATGGGAACCCGGGCCCCCACGCACGGACGGGCCAGCGCTGTCGGAGGTACTCCTCGACATGCGCGCCGAGGACGATCGTTGATCTACCTGGACTCGTGCGCGCTGGTGAAACTGGTCGTCACCGAGGCCGAGACATCCGCGCTGCGCGCCTTCCTCAGCGCGCACGCCGGGTATCCCCAGGTGACCTCCCTACTCGCCCGCACCGAGGTCGTCCGAGCGGTACGGCGCGCCACCGCGGACGACGCCGACCTGTATAAGGCTGCGGTGACCATGCTCAACCGCCTCGACCACATCATCCTGGACCGGCCCATCCTGGACGACGCCGGGGCGGTCGCCGACCCTCTGGTGCGCACCCTCGACGCGATCCATCTGGCCGCCGCGCGGCGGCTCGGCGACAGCCTGACGGCGTTCGTCACCTACGACCGCCGCCTGGCCACCGCAGCCCTCGACTTCGGCTTCCCCGTCCGCGCCCCCTGATCCCAAAACCCTGGGAACGGATGCGGACTCGGTGGGCAGCAGTGCCGCTGGACGTATTTGTGCTGGTGACAGCTTGTGGGACGAGCTGGTCGAGCTAATGCTGGTCAATCTGATGCTAGTTGAGCTAATAGGGCGCTCGGCGGGCCAGGTCGAGGGCGTAGGCCGGCCAGAACCTGCCGGCCGGCGGGCCGCCGTTGCAGGTGCCGTCGGACTCGCCGGGGCCCTTCACCCACAGGAACGCGTCCGCGTGCTCGTCACCGGTCTGTGTGGTCGGACGGGCTCCCAGCGCCCGGCCCGGCGGATTGCACCACTGCTTGTCCGGGGCCGGGCCGTAGCCGTTGCGGCTGGTGTCGACGACGAAGTGGCCGCTGCCGCCGAGCTCGGCGACGATCCGGTTGCCGTAGGCCAGCAGGTCGGTGGTGGCGACGAAGTTCGCCGTGTTCAGGGCGAAGCCGCGCACGGCGGTGACGCCGGCAAGCCGTAGGCGTCCCGCCATCTCGGTGGCGTTGCGCCAGTCCGGCTGCCCCGCGTCGAGGTAGACGGTGGCCCCGTGCTGGGTCAGCAGCGTGCCCGCCTCACGGATGAGCGTGTAGCGCGTCTGCTGGTCGGCGGCGGGGAGGCAGTCCGCGCCGGCGATCGCGTCCGGCTCGAGTATCACCACGGCGGGGCCCGTGCCGATGCCGGCGGCAACCTCCGAGATCCACGCGCGGTACTCGTCCGGCGAGCCCGCCCCGCCGGCGGAGTAGCCGCCGCAGTCGCGAGCCGGTATATGGTAGACGGCGAACACCGCGATCGCCTGGGCGGCCCGCGCGCTGCCGACCCGCGCGGCGACCGTGGCGCGGACCTGCGCGGTGGGGAACCAGTCGCCGAGCCACAGCGCCTGCGGGGTATTCGTGATCTTGTCGAGCAGGCCCGCGTTCGCGGGGTCGCCGCCGCGCAGTCGGGTCGCGGCGGCGTCCGCCTGGCTGTCTGGATCATCGTAGAAGCGGACGCCGGCCAGCGGGTTGCCGGCCGCCTCGCCGCCCGGGATGCCCGTGGCGTCTGGGCTGTCCGCGGCGACCGGGGACACCGGGGACACCGGGGACACCGGTGCCCGCAGCGTCCCCACGCCCCCGGACCGGTAGCCGGCCGTCAGGACACCGGCCGCAGCCACGGCGATCGTCGCCACCGCGGCCAGGTGCCGCCAGGCGGGCGTCCCCTGACGGATCCCACCGAGCGGCTCCTGGCAGACCTTGCGAAGAAACGAGAACACCACACCTCCGGAGGCACAACGGGCGTGCCAGCACCCACAACATCAAGCCCCCTGGATGACTACCCTATGGGCCATACGCCCGATATCAGGCGATACGAACAGTGATCGTTGATACTGCGCAGTGATCCCGACACCGCTCCGCGGGCTGGTACCGAACGCGCTCGACCGGGGGCTGCACGGCCCGCTGGCCTCGGCCTCGGCACGGGAGGCAGCAGGCCAGGATGGCGCCGGACAAGGAGTGAGCCACTGGCGTCGCTGGCGTCCGCCCCCGAATGCCGTGATACTTCTCATAAGTATGCGACGACCCGAACATGATTCCCGGCAACCGGTGCGGAAATGGCACGGGTCGACCACGGTATGGCGAGAAAGGAAGCGGACACCATGGGCAGGATCGCGCAGACCGATGGTCTGACGGACGTCCAGGTCGACATTTTGTCGGCTGTGCGCACATTCGTCGACAAGGAGATTCTGCCATACGCCACGGAACTCGAGCACAAGGACGAGTTCCCGGAGGCGATCGTGGAGGCCATGAAGGAGATGGGGCTGTTCGGGATCACGATTCCCGAGGAGTACGGCGGGCTCGGCGAGTCGCTGCTCACCTACGCCCTGGTCGTCGAGGAGATCGCCCGCGGCTGGATGAGCGTGTCGGGAGTCATCAACACACATTTCATAGTCGCCTATCTCCTCATCCAGCACGGCACCCCGGAACAGAAGCAGCGGCTCCTGCCGAAAATGGCCACCGGGGAGATCCGCGGCGCTTTCTCGATGAGTGAGCCCGGCTGCGGTTCGGACGTGTCCGCCATCACCACCCGGGCCACTCCCGACGGCGACGACTACGTGATCAACGGCCAGAAGATGTGGCTGACCAACGGTGCCCGCGCCGGCCTTGTCGCGACTCTCGTGAAGACCGACGAGGGCGCCGACTCCGTCTACCGGAACATGACGACGTTCCTGCTGGAGAAGGAACCCGGCTTCGGCACCCACGAGGGCATCACGATCCCCGGGAAGCTGGAGAAACTCGGCTACAAGGGGGTCGAGACCACCGAGATGGTGCTCGACAACCACCGGGTGCCGGCGGCGTCGATCCTCGGTGGCCTCGACGGCCGCGGCAAAGGTTTCTACCAGATGATGGACGGCGTGGAGGTGGGCCGGGTCAATGTCGCGGCCCGCGCCTGCGGCATCATGATCCGGGCATTTGAACTGGCCATCTCCTACGCCCAGCAGCGCCGCACGTTCGGCCATCAGATCGCCGACCACCAGGCGATCGCCTTCAAGCTCGCGGAGATGGCGACCAAGGTGGAGGCCGGCCACCTGATGATGGTGAACGCGGCCCGCAAGAAGGACAGCGGCCAGCGCAACGACGTCGAGGCCGGCATGGCCAAGTACCTCGCCAGCGAATACTGTTTCGAGGTGACGACCGAGTCGTTCCGCATTCACGGTGGATACGGCTACTCGAAGGAGTACGAGATCGAGCGGCTCTTCCGGGAGGCGCCGTTCATGCTCATCGGCGAGGGTACGTCCGAGGTACAGAAGCGGATCATCAGCCGCGCGCTGCTGCGGGACTACAAGCTGCAGCAGTAGGCCGCCGGGCCGCCGCGGGGCGCATCACCGCGAAAAACTCGCGGAACCGGCGGGGCCACGAAGCCCGCGGAGTCACAGAAGACTGCGGAAAACTTCCCGTGGGAGCTCGTGAAACATCCACGAACTCCCACGGGAAAACGCTACGGGACACACCGTGACACGGCTTTAATTTTTGTGCCGGGTGGTGCCGAGTGCTGCCGGGTCAGGGCGGAGGGCTGCTACCAGCCCCGGCCCTGACGACAGCCGGCCCGTAACACGGCCGGAGCCGTCACCCCACGGCTCCCCCGCTCCACGGATCGTCGCTCTACAGATACTGCTTGGACGGGCCGACCATCGCGCGCACGGTCTTGCCGTCGTGGAACTCCCCGATGGCGGTCATCGTCCAGTTCGGGCCGCCGGGCTGGCGAGCCACCTTGCACATGACGAGCCCGGTCTGCGGTTTCGACTCGGACAGATCGAACCGGACGAGTTCGGCTCCGGTGAAGTCGTCGATCAGCCGGCAGAAGGCGTTGCGGACCTCGGTGAAGCGCTGCCCCTGGAAGCTGTTCACGGTGAAGACCAGGGCTTCGACGTTCGGCGGGAGCGCGGCCAGGTCGACGAAGATGGTCTCGTCGTCGCCCTCACCGGCACCGGTGAGGTTGTCGCCGGAGTGGCGGACCGCGCCGCGGGCGCCCTTCTTGGACATGAACCACACCTTGTCCACGTCCTTGCCCCGGCCGTCGAAGAGGATGCAGGAGGCGTCCAGGTCGATCTGGCGCCCGCTGTACGCCGGATCCCAGCCAAGGCCCATCCGCACCCGGGTCAGCGGCGGGGCGCCGGTTTTGACCAGCGAGACGCTCTGGCCCTTGCGCAGGGAGACCCGGCCCTTGTCCAGGTTCACCGGCGCCCCGCCCCCACCGCCGGCCGGCGCGGACGGCGGCGCACCCCAGCCCTGCTGTGCGGCGGGGGGGTGGGGCTGGCCACCGCCCCA
>NZ_CAAAFS010000067.1:0-3092 GCF_900634755.1 Protofrankia symbiont of Coriaria myrtifolia | reverse complement strand
GCGGGGCACCCGGATCGTCCACCGTGATCCCGAAGTCGGTGGCGATACCTGCGAGGCCGGAGGCATACCCCTGCCCCACGGCACGCACCTTCCACGCCCCCTGGCGCCGGTAGAGCTCCACGAGTATCAGCGCGCTTTCGACGGTCAGCTCGACCGGGTCGAAGCGGGCGATCTCCTCACCCCGGGCGGCCCGGACGACGACCCGCAGCCCGTTGACGGCCGCGAAGGTCTGCGGGCCGGAGCCGTCCAGGCTGCCGGTGACGACCACCTTGTCGATGTCGGACGGTACCTGCGTCAGCGTGAACTCGAGCGCGGACGGCGGGAGCAGGCGCACCCCCGGCCCGGTGGGCTGGTTGAAGAACACGAAGTCGGCGTCGGAGCGGACCTTGCCATTCGCGGTCACCAGCAGCGCGGCGATGTCCAACGGCGTGGATGAACTGATCTCCACCCGTACGTCGGTAGTGGACAACGGTGCGTTCGCGCCCTTGCTCAGCACCTGCGCCATGGTGGCCTCCGCATCTGCCCTGTCGCCTGTTACCCGTCGCCTGTCGGCATGTCACTGATCGGCATGTTGTTCGACGTCCGCGGGCGTGACTCCCGCGAGGCCATCGTGACGGATACCGGCTTCCAGCCGACAACCGGCACCCGGCGACCGCCCGTTCCCCATGACGACAGACGCGTCCGATCGGGTAACGACCCGACCCTGATCCACGGTTCCACCGGATCCGCCTCCGGAAACCCAATTCTCCGGACACCGTCCAGGCCTGGAACGTCGCCCCCGGGGCTGGCGCCGGCCAGAGCCGGGATTCGCCACGGTGGGCCGCCCGGCCCCGGCCGGCGGGGAAGAAACCGGCGGGGAAGATAGAGCGAAGCGAAGAAGAAAAGATCGGCCGGCGACGGCGATTCCGTTGGCGTCAGCCAGCATCCGTCGATGCCCGTTGGCGACGGCTCGGTCGGCGACCGCGCTTCAGCTCAGCCGGTGACGGCGATGTCGGCGAGGTTCTTGACGACCGGGACGCAGATCCGTTCGACCCAGGCGTCCACCGCCTCACCGCCGGGCGGGACGACGATCACGGTGTCGATGCCGAGGCGCGCGTACCGCTCGGCCTCGGCGAGGAAGGCGCCGGTGTCCTCCCGGGCCAGCGCGTCGCCGTTGTAGATGATCGTCTTGGAGATCTCCGCGTAGTCGCGGCCGACCGCGTCGCAGTGCGCCTTCAGCACGTCGAGCTTGTGCGCCACCACGTCCGCCGAAGGAGCGAACAGGTTGCAGGCGTCGCCGTAGGTCGCCACCAGGCGCAGTGTCTTGCGCTCCCCACTGCCCCCGATCAGGATCGGCACGCGGGGCCGGCTGATCGGCGCCGGCACGCACAGCGTCTCGGCAAGCTGGTAGTGCCGGCCGGTGAAGGGGCCGTTGTCCTCACTCCACATCTGCCGGCAGATCCGCAGCGTCTCCTCCAGCCGCTCGAACCGCTCGGCGACCGGCGGGAACGGCACCCCCAGCCCATGGTGCTCGCGGTCGTACCAGGCGGCGCCGATGCCGAGCTCCGCGCGTCCGCCCGACAGCACGTCCAGGGTGGCTATGATCTTCGCGAGAAGCCCGGGGTGGCGGTAGGTCACGCCGGTGACCAGCAGGCCGAGCCGCAGCCTGGACGTGTGGGCGGCGAGGAACCCCAGGGTGGTGTAGCCCTCCAACATCGGCTCGTCGGCCGGGAACATCTCCTCCATCTGGAAGTAGTGGTCCATCACGCTGAGACGGGCCACGCCCGCGTCGTCGGCGACCCGGGCGGCCCGTCCCAGGACCGGCCCGATCGTCTCCGCCCCGCCCGGCCAGGTGAACCGGACCACGTGTACGCCAAGCAGCATCGCCAACTCCTCACGTCCTGCGTTCCGGCCGTCGTCCCCATCCTGACGGACGTCGGCGGGCATGGCCACGCTGGGACCACCCGGCGTACCCCGGGCGTGGGCACCATGGGGCCGTGTGAGCCCAACCGTTCAGGACTCTCGGGGAACCCTGGCACGGACGCTGTGGCCGCCCGGTACCGGATGGACGACCCACACCCACCTCGTGCCACCGCCCTGCCACCTCCGCATCATCACCATTTTGCGGTCGTACCGTTACTATCCGCCGGTCGCGGGCTGGATACGGCTGCGAATCGGGCAGATGCCCGGCCGACCTGGGAGGATCAGCCCCGGGCGGGTTCGCGGCAGCAGATCCCGCGTAGCGGCGGGAGCGCCAGGCAGAGCGAGGAGAAGCGCGCATGCAGTTCGGCCGTTACTACGAGGAGTTCGAGGTCGGCGCGGTCTACAAGCACTGGCCGGGCAAGACGGTCACCGAGTACGACGACCACCTGTTCTGCCTGCTGACCATGAACCACCATCCGCTGCACCTGGACGCGCACTACGCCGAGGAGACCACCCAGTTCAAACGGAACGTCGTCGTCGGCAACTACGTGTACTCGCTGCTGCTCGGCATGTCCGTTCCGGACGTCTCCGGCAAGGCCATCGCCAACCTCGAGGTCGAATCCCTCCGGCATGTGAAGCCGGTCTTCCACGGCGACACCATCTACGGCGAGTCCGAGGTGCTGGGCAAGGTCGAGTCGAAGAGCAAGGACGACCGGGGCATCGTGCAGGTCGAGACCCGCGGCTACAACCAGGACGGCACCCTGGTCTGCATCTACCGCCGCAAGGTGATGGTGCCCAAGCGCTCCTACGGCGAGGCCCGCGGCGGCGAGCAACCCGGCCGCCCCGTCCCCAACGGCACCTGACACCTTCTTCTGCCTTCTGCCGCCTCTTCCTTCCGCCCTGTACGTCGGCATGGCGCCTACGCGGTCGTGATACCCCAGATGGCGAGGGCGTCCAGCAGGCCTTCGGTGAGGGCTGTGGCCCGCAGGTCGGGGCACCAGCGGACGTCCGCGGCGTCGTCCCCGGCCCGCAGGATCCCGCCGCCGATGTCGCACACGTAGTCGGCGATGTCGTAGACGGCTCCGTCCGGCCCCGGCCGCGTGACCCGCCCGACCAGCCGCCCGACGGCCACCTCCAGGCCGGTCTCCTCGCGGACCTCCCGGACGAGCGCGGCGCTGTCGCTCTCCCCG
>NZ_CAAAFS010000066.1:3815-6320 GCF_900634755.1 Protofrankia symbiont of Coriaria myrtifolia | reverse complement strand
AGCGACCACAGCCCCCGGCCGGGCTCCCTGGCCCGCTGGACGAGCAGCAGCGCGCCGGCGGCATTCATGATGATCGCCCCGACGCACGGGACCCTTCGTTCGGTCTGCTCCAGCGGCACCCGATTTCCCGTCATCCGGCGAGTCCGATCGTCCTGACCGGCATGGACCGGTCATCGTGACCCGGTGTCATACCAGCCAGCTGTTCCCGTATCCACAATGCCGGCGGACGGCGGTGCCGGGCAAGCTCATCCCCCGACCAGTTCACCGGCCCGTCCACCGGCTCATCCGTCAACTCGTCTGTCGCACCGGTGCCCGCGTCGGCCCCGCATCAGTATCGTCGCAGGTCAGAACACGCCGTGGATCTTGGTTGACGAGTTTCACATGGCGCTCCCGGTAAACCGCCGGTAGGCCGACCGTTGGAGGCGAAGTGACCGCGGCTGTCGGCCGACCCCCCGTGGCACGCAACGAGCACATGACCTTCCGCGCCAACATGGGTGTCGGCCGGCACGGATGGCTGCGGCTCACCCCGGCCTACGGGGTGCGCCTCGTCCGGGAGAGCATTTCGCGCCTGCCGGCGGGCTCGGTCGTCACGGACCCTTTCTCCGGGACGGGCACCACTCCGCTCGCCGCCGCCGAACTCGGCCGTTACGGGCAGAGCGTCGACGTCAACCCTTTTCTCGTCTGGCTCGGCCGGACCAAGGTCCGGCACTATCCGCGTGAAACACTGCTGGCGGCCGTCGACGCCACACACGAAGTCGTCAGGACGGTCACCCAGACTGATCGCGACGCCGTCCTGTGGCAACCCGACATCTTCAACATAGAACGGTGGTGGACGCCCGGGACGCTGCACGCGCTGAAAGCGCTGCGGGCGGCGATCGACACGCACGAGGGAGCGGTTCGCGACCTTCTCGAGATCGCGCTGTGCCGGACGCTCATCGCGCGGAGCAACGCCGCGTTCAACCATCAGTCCATGTCCTTCCGGACGCCGTTCGAGGAGTCCGCCGGGGCATCCCCGAAGGATGTCGGTGACGGCGCTCCGGCACTGTTCGACCAGGCCGCGGCGGAAGCGGCGATCTCGGCGTTCGCGCTGGAGATGGACGCGGTGCTCCGGTCCGCCGCGTGCGACCTGCCGGGCTCCGCCGCAATCCACCAGGGCGACTCCCGGACGAGAATCGACCAGCTGAGGGAAGCGGACCTGATCATCACCAGCCCGCCCTACGTCAACCGTATGTCGTATGTCCGGGAACTACGCCCCTACATGTACTGGCTGCGCTTCCTGAACCTCGCCGGTGACGCCGGGGACCTCGACTGGCGGGCCATCGGCGGGACGTGGGGCACCGCGACGTCGAAACTGAACGGCTGGCGCCCCGAGGTCGACACCCCCGTGGACGACGCCATGGCCGCTGTATGCGCGAGAATCGCGGCGGACGGCGGGAAGAACGGCCCGCTGCTCGCGACCTACGTGCACAGGTACCACCACGACATGTGGCTGCACTTCCAGGCCGTCACACCGGCCGTGAAACGGGGCGGCGTGGTCTCCTACATCGTGGGGAACTCGACCTTCTACGGCCACGAGGTCCCTGCCCACACCTGGTATGCCACCATGCTGCGCGCCCTCGCCTACACGGACGTCGAGATCAGCACAATCCGCAAACGAAACTCGAACAAATCCCTCTACGAATACAACGTGAGCGCCCGCCGCCCATAAACCCGTCATATTCTGCCCCCACGCCCGAGCGAGGGCCAACAAGGACAGCGACAACACCAGTCCGCCGCCCCACGTACTCCAGTTTCTATACCCTCATGACCGGGCTGGGGTTAGTGAGGGCATCCCCTGCGGGACCCCCACTGAGCCGGGACGATGCTGTCCGGTTGCGAGGACCTGCCACAAACGATCTCGACAGAGATCGAAATCCGACCATCTCCATAGATCGACATCTATCCTGAGCTGCGCGCACGAGCCCGTTGATGATCAACAGAACAGCCCGCCGAACGATCATCCATGCGGCGGACGGACACCGAGACCACCGGCCATGAAGATCGGTTCATCTGTCGACCACGATCCGATGGCGACTGTCGATGTACGCTCCGTTCAGACGGTTCGGGCGGCCATGCCGGAACAGCGAACGTGTCCGGACCATCCGGCCGGGATCATCCGTCCGCAGGATTATTGGTTCAGCGATATCGAGGAGGCTCGGTCGTGCCGCGGCTGGCAGATGGTGGTGCTCGCACCGATCCTCGGTTCGGGGCCGGCCTGCTGTCCGTGCAGGATGCCGCCCGCTGCCTGGCGCTGCCACCACGAACATTCCGCCGGTGGGCCGTCAGCCACGACGGGCAGCCTCTGATACACGTTCTGCCCGCCGAACGGCCGCAAGCCCGTGTTCCGTTCATCGCCCTCGCCGAGGCTCATGTCCTGACGGCGCTGCGCCAGGCCGGGCTGCGCATCGCGAAGGCGCGGCCCGCGCTCAAAGCCCTCCAGCGGGAATTCGGACGCGACTACGTCCT
>NZ_CAAAFS010000066.1:0-3634 GCF_900634755.1 Protofrankia symbiont of Coriaria myrtifolia | reverse complement strand
TGGTCAACGCCGGGGAGAACCCGCATGAAGTAGCGCTCGAGTACGAGGTCACCGATGACGATGTCTGGGCCGCCACCCGCGTCCTACTGGGCAAAGCCGCCTGAGTTCTTCGTCGATGCCTCGCTCGGGGGACGAACCGTCACAGGCCGTCTACGCGAGCTGGGCTACGCCGTCCACACGCTGGCGGAAGTCTTCGGATCCAAGGCCGCGGCCAGCGGCCAGCCCGACACCGCATGGCTGACGCTTGTCCGCCGGACCGGATGGGTCGTTCTCGCCCGAGACGCCGCCATTCTCCGAAGACCCGACGAGCTCGCCGCGTTACGCGCCGCCCGCGTTCACATGTTCCTCTTCGAAGGCCAGCTCGCTCGCGAACAGATGCTCGACAGAATCAATACTCATCTCGCCACTATCGTGACCATCGCGACATCACGTGAACCACAGGTTACCTGGGTCAGCCAGCACAACGTCCACAGCATGACCGTCCGCCAACGTCGTAAACCCACCCATCCCACTGCCTGAACACACCCGCAGAAATCCTCACCCTCACGATCGAACCGTGGATACCGTCCGCGACCACCCACATGAGCCATGATCAGCGTGAATTTGTCGCCGTGTACGCTTTTCAACCCCACAGGCGTACACAACAACAAACTCGCGCCGATCTTCCCTGACAGCCGATAGCCGTCAGCATCTCCCACCGCCCCACGACTACACGCAGTGACATAGATGACACTCTATCGGCCGGACCGACAAATTCGGCGATGTTTCCACACCCTCGCACCCGAACCAGCATCAACGGAGCGATCATCGGCGACTTCAACGACAAGAACGTCCTGTTTCCATACCCTCACGATCGGGCTGGAGTTAGCGAGCTTCGGCTGCAACACCGCTCCGAGCCTGTACGACCTCGCCGTTTCTGTGCCCTCATGATCGGGCTGGGGTTAGTGAGGGCACCCCCTTCGGCGCTGCCGCCGAGCTGAGACGATGCTGTCCGGTTGCGAGGACCCGCCACAAACGATCTCGACAGAGATCGCAATCTGACCATCTCCGTAGATCAATATCTATCCTGAGCTGCGTGAACGAGCCCGTCTAGGATCATGGGCAAAACGGAGTTCAGCGGAACGATCTGTTCCGGCTGTTCCGACCGCGGCCGAGACAGCATGATCCTCCGCGTAACCCACCGGCCCACCGCCTATCCAGCGCGGCTCGCCCAACCCCTGAAGGGGCGTTCCACGGTTCTCCCCGAGCGCCAGCAGCGTGGGCCAGCGATGATTACCATGAGCTACTGCGACAGTGCTCAGAAAAATTCGGGAGAGCGGTCGATCCGGGCGTCCGCCGTTCGACGTACGGGTGAGAAGCGGGGAAGGGCCCCACCATCCCGATCAAGGAGTCGCAGTGCCACGGTATCTGACGTTGATCCGTATCAACGAGCGGGAGATCTCCCCGGAGGACATCGGCCCCGAAGTCCAGCAGCGCATGGGCGCGCTGCTGGAGGAGATGACCAGAGCGGGGGTGCTGCTGGACACGGCCGGGCTCACTCCGACCTCCGAGAGCACCCGGATCACCTGGTCCGACGGCAAGTTCAGCTACACCGACGGTCCGTTCACCGAAAGCAAGGAGGTGGTCGGCGGTTACAGCATCCTCCAGGTCAGGGACACGGCCGAGGCTCACGAGTGGAGCAGGCGCTTCCTACAGATCCACCCGGAGCACATCACCGTCACCGTCGAGGTCCGCGAGATCGCCACGGCGTGACCTGGCCGCGCTTGCCCCGCCGCGGCCCGGCTGGTCTGATGGGTGGCTGTGACGGCGGCAGGCGCGACCAAGGCGGTCGAAACGGCGTTCCGGATCGAGTACGCGCGGATCGTCGCCGGTGTCGCCCGCATCGTGCGGGACGTGGGCATCGCGCAGGAACTGGCGCAGGATGCGCTGGTCGCCGCGCTGGAGCAGTGGCCGCAGTCAGGTGTCCCGGACAGGCCGGGTGCTGGAGGACGTGCCGCCGCCCGAGACGACGGACCCCGATGACATCGACGACGACCTGCTGCGGCTGATCTTCACCACCTGTCACCCTGTGCTGTCGACGCAGGCCCGGATCGCGCTCGCCCTGCGGTTGCTGTGCGGGCTGACGACCGAGGAGATCGCTCGGGCGTTTCTCGTCTCGGAGGCGACGGTCGCCCAGCGCATCGTCCGCGCGAAGCGGGCGCTTGCCAGGGCCGAGGTTCCCTTCGAGGTCCCGTACGGCCCTGACCGGGCGGCCCGGCTCTCGTCGGTTCTGGAAGTCATCTACCTGGTGTTCAACGAGGGCTATTCGGCGACGGCCGGCGACGACCTGGTACGTCCGGGCCTGTGCGAGGATGCGCTCCGCCTCGCCCGCGTCCTGGCCGGCCTGATGCCCACGGAACCCGAGGTCCAGGGGCTGGTTGCGCTCCTGGAGTTCCAGGGGTCCCGCCTGCCGGCCCGCACCGGCCCCGGTGGCGAGCCTGTCCTGCTCGCGGAGCAGGACCGTACCCGCTGGAACCGGATGCTGATCCACCGCGGTGTCGAGGCCCTGCACCGCGCGGGCCTGGGCCCCTATTCCCTCCAGGCCGCGATCGCAGCGTGCCACGCTCAGGCGATCCGCTACGAGGACACGGACTGGGCGATGATCGTCAAACTGTACGGACGGTTGACGGCGCTGACCGCCTCCCCGGTGGTGGAGTTGAACCGCGCGGTCGCCATCTCGATGTCGCAGGGCCCCGCGGCCGGCCTGAAGGTGGTGAACACCCTCGCGGACGAACCAGCGCTGAGGTCCTATCACCTGCTTCCCAGCGTCCGGGGGGATCTCCTCGAACGCCTGGGGCGGGTCGAGGAGGCACGAGCGGAATTCGCGCGAGCGGCATCCCTGACCCGCAACGCCCGCGAGCGGGACCTGCTCCTACAAAGGGCAACAAAGCTGTCCGACGCTCCCTGAACGCTCACATACCCTCATGATCGGGCTGGGGTTGGCGAGGGCACCCCCTTCGGGACCGCCGCTGAGCTGGAACGACGCTACCCGGTTGCGAGGACCTACCACAAACGATCTCAACAAAGATCGAAAACTGCCCGCTCATATAGATCAACATATGTTCCGAGCTGCGCAAACAAAGCTGTCGGGGATCATGGCAAAAACGAGATCTGGGGAAACGATCTGTACCGGCTCCAGCCCGTCGCGCCCGGCGGTTGAGGAGCAGCTTGACCTCCCGTGGCAGTGGAGCATCGGCCAAGTCGACGAGAACCCCCAACCGGGATGCGGGGGCGAGGAGGTGCGGGGTCAGGGGGCGGTTTCGAGGAATTCGGCGATGGTGCGGTAGGCCAGGGCCTCGTCGAACGATCCTTCACACCGCGACCGCGCGCAGTGACCCACGACCAACAGCCGCGAAGATCATTTCATCCGTCGATCACGATCCGACGGCGAATGTCGATGTACGCTCTGTTCAGGCAGTCCGGGTAATCATGTCGGAACGGCAAACATACCCGGACCAGCCCGGGATTATCGTTCACCGGATTATTGGTTCAGCGATATTGTGGAGGCTCAGTCGTGCGGTCGCGGGCAAATGGTGGCGCCCCCACCGACTCCGCCGATCCTCGGTTCGGGGCCGGCCTGCTGTCCGTGCAGGAT
>NZ_CAAAFS010000065.1:79248-81439 GCF_900634755.1 Protofrankia symbiont of Coriaria myrtifolia | reverse complement strand
CCCCGCCAGCACCGCCCCGCTGACCAGGCCGAGGACGGCGCTGGCGGCCACGTTGACGGTGAACGTGCCCCAGGGGAACGCCGTGTCGTGACGGGCCTGCACCGCACGGTCGGTCAGATAGCGCAGCGGCGCGCCGACGGCCGCCCCGACGATCACCAGCAGCCAGTTCACCGGCCCGCTGCCCGGCCGACGTAGCGGATCACCTCGACCTCGTCGAGGATCACCAGCCCCTCGGTGACGAGCTCGTCGAGCTGCGGCAGGAACGCGCGTATCCGCGGCTCGTCGTCAACGATGATCACCGCCACTGGCAGGTCCTGGCTCATCGACAGCAGCCGGGTGGTGTGCACGACCGAGGAGGCGCCGAACCCCTCCACCCCGTGGAACACGCTCGCGCCGGCCAGCCCGGCGCGGTGCGCCCGGTGCACGATCTCGGTGGCCAGCGGCCGGTGGTGCCACAGGTCGCTTTCTCCCACGAACACCGTCAGCCGCAGGGCCCGGCCGGTCAGCCTCATCGCGTCCGCCTCCCCATCACCTGCCGCGTTGCCACGGCCGCCGCCCACACCGCGCCCAGCGCCAGCGTCACGGTCAGCGCCAGGTATGCCAGCGCCAGCCCGGCCCGGCCGGTGTCCAGCAGCCGTTCGGCGTCGACCGCGTAGGTGGAGAACGTGGTGAACCCGCCCAGCACGCCGGTGCCGAGGAACGGCCGCACCAGCGGGTGCACCGCCCGCACCTCGGTGATCACCACCATGAGCAGCCCGATCGCCGCGCATCCCGCCGTGTTCACCGCCAGCGTGGTCCACGGGAAGGAACCGGGCAGGGTCGACCAGAGCAGCGACGCGCCGTAACGGGCGCACGCCCCGATCGCCCCGCCAACCGCGATCGCCGCCAGCAGCGGTACCGGCCAGCGGCGCAACTCCCGGCGCTGCGCCAGAACATGCAGGTCCACATCCAGATCGGTGGGCCGCACGGCCTCCTGCGAGCGGGTGCCGTCCACGCGTACCTCCCTACCTGCGCGTCACCCGGCTTCGGCCGGGCACGACTCGTCACAAGTAGGGACTGTTGGCGACACCAGGTGCCCACCAGGTGTCACGGTTCGGATACGGCGAGCCCCACCGCCGCGCGGCGACAACAACCGCCACCGACAGCCAACATACCGGGTCCGACACCCTCCGCGGCCCATCCCCCGACGCACGACCGTCGACCCGACGATCAGTGCCTGAACGCCCCGACCGTTGCCTCCACGGCCGGCCCGGCATCCCGGCAGCGGCCCTTCTTCGCGCCCTGGCCTCGAACCATTTTCCCGATTCGCCCACGATGCCATCGACGACTCACCGACAACGACATCCAGGACATCGCCCGTGTTCCACTAGGAAAACTGTTCCACCAGGAAAATCCGCCTGATTTCCCTGCCAGTCCACCCGGTGAATCCGCGTCCCCCGAGAGGGCCGAGACGAACGACGCGTATTCACATTCGCCGTGCCAGCTCTACGACAGGAAAGAAATTTCTGTCTGGCCGTACTGGCCGTACTGGCTGTAATCAAGCGGATCCGAATGGTGCGGATGGAGCATGGCATCGTCGACGACGGTACCGCGGGGGAGCCCTGTTCTCGGCGGTGTGCCGGGTGGACGAGATACCGGCGGAGAGGACGGCTACTCTGAGCGTCCGGATTCCGGGTCCACAGGGGGGATACGATGCCGGCATCGTTGATATTGAAGTTTCCAGCTCCGCCGCGTACGCCGTCGCCGCGCCAGTTACTCGGCGCCGCGGCGCGGCTCTTCGAGACCGTCGACAGCGATCATCACGCGGAGAGCAAGCCGTTCGCGGTCGGACCTGTCACGCCTTCGCCCGGTTCGGGCGCGCCGGCAGCAGGGGGTGCTGCCGCAGGCTCGGCGGGTTCTACGGGTCCCGCCAGCTCGACGAGTTCCACGGGCTCCACGGGCTCCACGTCGTCCACCGGTGCGGCGGGTGCGGCGGGCTGTCCGGGGATGACGCTCTGGCGGCTGGGCTGGCTCAGGGATGGCGAGCTGCCCGAGGGCTGGCCGCCGCGGATGGTTCGTTTCGGGCCGTGCGAACTGCGGGTCACCGGGTTCGACGTGGACCCATGGCCGTTCGCGCGGCTGGCGTCGGCCGGGCCGACCCGGCGCGTCCGGCTACGGATGATCACACCGCTGTTCTTCTCCCGTAGCGGCC